>CAJOGK010000018.1 GCA_905234145.1 uncultured Prevotella sp.
AACCCTCTTGAAGCGTATTCCTTATTACGGCATCGGCATTTCATTGCCCTTCATTCTGATGCGCCATTGGGAAGAGTGGCAGGAATCGAGGACACTGACAATGGATGACAAAGATAAACGCTTGTGTCGTTTGGCAATGGAAATTCAGTACAAGTGTCAGCAGTTCTTCTTTGGCGAAATGGCGTTTAACTACTTTGCCGATCAGAACAAGGAGTTTGTGGTACGCCGTAGAACGACTCGTTATGACGACTGTTACCGTAAGCTGCCTGATGAGTTTAAGACACAGCAGTTTATGGACTGTTTTGGTTGTTCTCAACCTACAGCTTCTCGTAGTCTTATACGATTGTTGGAAGATGCTGTCATTGAGCGAGTCTGTCATGGTGTTTATCGCAAGGTTCTGCAAGAGCTGCCGTAAAGTATTCAAATATTCATTTATTCAATTATGACAGGAAGGTTTTGTAAAATGCAACTCTCTGAGCACTTTGTGCTCGGGGAGTTTACGAAGAGTAATTATCCAGAGGTTTATAATGTGCCAACGTATCAGGCAATAGAAAATATGAAGCGCATTTGTGGTTGGTTAGAAGTGCTTCGCGACCGATATAATGCGAAGTACAGCGAGAATTCACCTATTATTATTAATAGTGGTTATCGTAGCCCGCAATTGAATAAGAAGGTAGGGGGCGTTAGTACGAGCAATCATTTGACTGGCTGTGCAGTGGATATTCGATGTTACGGCATCGAGCAGGCAATTCGCTATGCCACCATCTTAATGGATTATGCTGATGAATCGAAAGAAGCGTTTGATGAGCTCTTCATCGAAAAGAACAAGTATAATTGCTACTGGGTTCACTTTGCCGTGCGACCCAAGGAGAATCGCCGAAAGATTAGTTTCTTAAATGGCTAGCATAAAATATTCCCTCGCCTTTGTTGGCGGGGGAATAATTATAATAAAGTGGAAGGATGTTATCGCTTCAAGAGGTTCAACGGTGCTTGGGGTTTCAATACATCGTTGGCCTTTGTCTGCTGAGCCTTTACTGTAGCAGGGAGTGTGGCCTTGATGTCCTGTGATGAAGCACCTACGAGGAACTGATACTCACCCTCGGCAACTACCCATGCAGAAGCAGCCTCGTCGAACGATGCCAAATCAGCAGCCTTTACGCTAAGCGTCAATGTTTCGCTCTCACCGGGCTTCAGGTTCTTGGTCTTGGCATAAGCCTTCAACTCCTTAACGGGCTTGTTGGCTGCCTTGCTGTCAGGAGCAGCTACGTAGAGCTCAACCACTTCCTTACCCTCGCGCTCGCCACTGTTCTTAATGGTAACGCTTACCTCGTAGGCATCGCCATTCTCAGCCACCTTGGCATCGGCATACTCAAACGTGGTGTAAGAGAGACCAAAGCCGAATGGATAGCTGACAGGTACGTCGAATGAATCGAAGTAACGGTAACCTACGTAGATATCTTCTTCGTAGTTGGTGTAGTCTACATTCTTGACGTCACCCTTCTGACCCTGATTCATCATATCGATACGTGGATCCTGGTCGATGGGGAAGTTCTTAGAGCTGTAGGCATCCGTAAACTTCACAGGCCAGCTCATGGTAAACTTACCAGAAGGCGACTGCTTGCCACTGAGTACGTCAACTACGCTGTTGCCGCCCTCCTGACCTGCCTGCCAAGCGCAGAGAATAGCATCGGGCAGATTGCTCCAAGAAGCGGTTTCGATGACACCACCGATGTTGAGCAATACAACTACCTGCTTGCCAGCCTTGTGATAAACCTCACAAACCTGCTCAATCAACTTGCGCTCTGAATCGCTGAGGTTGAAGTTGGAAACATTGCGATCCAGGAACTCACCAGAGAGACGACCCAAAGTGATGACAGCTACATCTGCCTTTTCAGCCTGAGCTGCGAGCTCATCAGCAGCGAAGAGCTTCTCTGCGGGCAGAGGCTGTGGCAAGAAGCGAGCCAGCATAGCGGTCTTAGGATCTTTCTTAGCCTTGGCCTCCAGTTCTTCCTCAGCTGCCTTCTTGGCGTCTACAATGTAGCTTTCGTAACTCTGCTTCAGCTCCTCAGAAACGGTGTAGCCACCATTCTTCATACCATCGAGCAGCGAAACAACGTAAGCGTGGTTTACATTACCAGAACCTGTACCACCAGCGATGAAATCGTAAGAGGTGATACCATAGAGGGCCACGTTCTTAACGCTCTCAGCGAAAGGCAGAGCCTTCTCGTTCTTCATCAATACCATACCCTCGGCAGCAGACTGACGAGTCACCTCGGCATGAGCCTTCAGGTCAGGCTTGTTAGAGAACTCATAACCCTGATAACGTGGGCTCATCTCAATGAGGTTGAGAATGCGAGCCACGTTGCGGTCGAGATCAGCTTCTGCGAGTTTTCCGCTCTTTACACCAGCTACGATGCTGTCGAACTGCTCAGCTTTACCAGGCTGCAACATATCGTTACCAGCCCACATCTGGATGGCACCATCCTTACCGCCAAACCAGTCGGTCATCACGGTTCCCTCATAGCCCCACTCATCGCGAAGAATGGTCTGTACGAGGTCGTGGCTCTCTGAAGAATAGGTGCCGTTGATGTAGTTATAAGAGGTCATCACCGTCCAGGGCTTACTCTCCTTGATGGCAATCTCGAAGCCCTTCAGATAAATCTCACGGAGGGCACGCTGAGAGATGCGTGCATCGTTGTTCATACGGTTGGTCTCCTGATTGTTGGCAGCAAAGTGCTTAATGCTGGTACCTACGTCGTTCTTCTGAACGCCGATGATATAGGCTGCAGCGGTCTTACCTGCTACAACGGGATCCTCTGAGTAATACTCAAAGTTACGTCCGCAGAGGGGATTACGCATGATGTTAAGGGCAGGTGCCAAAAGCACGTCTGCACCGTATTCTTTTACCTCTTCTCCGATGGCCTGACCTACTTCTTCAATCAGCTGGGTGTTCCAAGTTGAGGCGAGCAGGGTTCCAATAGGGAAGTGGGTACAATAGTAAGTAGCAGAGTCGCCTTCACGTGTGGCATCGATACGGAGTCCGGCAGGACCGTCGGCCAATACGATAGCAGGAATGCCAAGCGAGTCGAGAGGGAATGTGGTACCAGCGGCACCGGGCACGAGATTGCGGGTAGCACCAATCACGGCATCATCGCCGCTGAAACCTGCCATACCAGTACCAATCACGAAGTGGGCCTTGTCTTCAAGGGTCATCTTCGACATCACCTCTTCTTGGTTGATGGTGTTCTTAACAGGGGCTTTGTCTGTGGCAGCACAGCCAGCCATCAGCGCCGCAGCTGCGAGGAATAAAATGGATTTTTTCATTATAGATGTTTTTTGAAGTTAAAGAAGTTAAGAAGTTATCGCTTCGCTCTGAAGTTATGCCATTACTTCCTTCGGCAGAATCTGCCCCCAGACTTTTGGCTTAACTACTTAACTACATAACTTCTTAACTTCTGCGTAATTTACTTAAAAAGTAACGGTGTGAACTCTGAGAGATAGATACGCCAGTTGCGCCAGATGTGACCACCCTCTGTCTCGAGGTAGGTGTACTTGTGGTTCTTGCTGTCGAGGTAAGCACGCAGATCGTTGTTGTTCTTAATCAGGAAGTCAGTCTTGCCGATACCAATCCAGAAGAGGTTTGGATTCTTGGCGAAGAGGTTGTCGATCTTTGCGTTGCGGTCAGCATAGATCTCAGGGTGTCCGTTAGGATCAGGCTGATTCTGGTCAACAGCTGCAGAGAACAGACCTACGTAGCCGAAGAGATCAGGATTGTTGATGCTGATGAAGAGGCTGTGGAAACCACCCATCGACAGACCTGCGATAGCACGGTGAGCCTTATCCTTCTTTACACGATAGGTCTTCTCAATAAACTTCACTACATCGGGGAAGGCTGTCTCGAAAGAGCCCTCCATCGTCTTGGGGAGCATCATTGTTGGCACCTTGAAGCCCTCAGAGGTCTCACCTGGGCAAGCCTCCTGCGAGATGTTACCGTTGGTCATTACCACGAGCATGGGCTCAGCCTTACCCTGGGCAATGAGGTTGTCGAGAATCTGGGCTGCACGTCCGAGTTCGCTCCAAGCGTTCTCGTCGCCACCGATACCATGCAGCAGATAGAGCACGGGGTACTCCTTGCCACTAGTCTCGTAGCCAGCAGGTGTGTAAACAGTTACACGACGGGTCAGACCAGCTGTAGGACTCTCGTACCAAATCTTGCTAACGGTACCGTGAGCCACCTTATTTACTTTATAGAGATCGGTTCTTGTGTCGCCACCAATCAGCAGTACGCTGAAAAGATTGTTGATGTCGCGGATATTATATACGTTCAGCGGATCGATGATCTTCACACCGTCTACAATCATATTATAGGTATAGAGTTCGGGCTTCAGGGGCTCTGTGGTGAAGCTCCATACACCCTTGTCATCCTTTACGAGATCTACGGGATCAGCGGGCGCATCGTAGGTGTTGCCACCGAATTCCACCTTCTTAGAAGGCAGGAAATCACCAGTAATCTGTACCTTCTGTGCCTCTGGGGCAATCAGGTTAAAGGTAACCGTGTTGTCAGCGTGTACGTCTGGTGAAGCCACCTGTGGACCCTGTCCCCAGCTCAGGTTCTGCTGAGCATTGGCTGCCATGCCCATCAGGCAGAGGGCAGCCACGATCATTATTTTCTTCATTTTTACCTTTTTACCTTTTTACTTTTTACTTTTTACTTTTTTACCTTTTTACCTTTATATTACCAACCTGGGTTCTGTTCCATGTTAGGATTCAGCTCAAGCTCCTTGAGAGGAATAGGCAGGAGGTTGTGCTTGTCCTGGAAACCATAGACGGTGTTCTGCCAGTTCCACTGTACATCGCTACCTGTGAAGGCAGGAACCTGCTTACCCTGTTCGCCCATAGCGGTCTTGCCATCGCCCCAGCGAACGAGATCTTGGAAGCGTACGCCCTCGTTACAGAGCTCCAAGCGCTTCTCCATCTTGATATCATTGAGTGAAACAGATGACAGAGGCGTTTCCTTGGCACGCTCGCGAACCATATTAATATACTGGAGAGCCTTGTTGCTATTTGCCTGGAGGTTGGCCTCAGCAGCCAGCAGCAATACCTCAGAATAACGCATTACCTTGAGGTCAATGAACTGACCTACCTGGAAGTAAGACATATCAGCAGCACAGTCACTTTTGTAGGCTTGGTTCTTCCAGAAGAAGTAACCCTCGTCGCCATATACGCTGGCACCTGGCTGTACCTCTACGCCAAAGGCCTTCATCTGATCGTAGTTCCAAATGGTCTTGCTCTTACGATAGCCGTCCTCACCTTCCCATGATACGAAAGCCTCATAGAGCGACTTGCGAGGATTGAGGAATCCGTAGTTACCGAGTGCGAGAGTAGAGAGTGCCTGACCACTGTAGCTCAGTACACTGGTACGCCAACCCTGCATGATGTAGATCATATCGAAGGTGTTCCATATCTGCTCGGGGTCGTTACGCTTCTGGAGTTCGAAGAGAGACTCGCAGTTGTTGTTGTATACAGCATGGAACTGATCGTCGTACTCGCCTGGGAAGAGGGCATACTTGTTAGAGTTGATCACGTTGTCGAGCATCGAAGCAGCCTCGCTGTTCTTACCCTGGAAAAGGTAAGCCTTACCTAGCAATGCCTGTGCGTACTCCTTGGTGACACGGATACCTGTCTCAGCATCGTTGACGCCGCTCTTGGAAGGCAGTGTACCACTGTTGATAGCCTCGGTGAGATCTTTTTCCACAATAGCCCAGAGCTCTGCTGGCGTACTGTTGCTTTGCTGATACTCATCGGGCGTCAACAAATGATCTACTACGGGAGCAGTACCAAAGAGCGTAACGAGCTCGAAGTGTCCGAAAGCACGGAATACCTTGGCCTCATTAATAGCGCGCTTGGCTACGGCACTCTCACTATCAGTCTTGTCGATGAGGAGGTTCGCCTTGTAGATGATGGCATAGCAGCCTTTGTAGAGGCTCTCAATCATACTGTGGTTAGAGTCGAAGCGATACTCATTCAGCTTCTCCATCTCACCGTTGTCACCACGCTGACCACCGCCGCACCATACATCGTCGGAGAGCAGATTCTTCACAAACAACCAGTTGTAGTATGCCGACTTCACCTCAAGATAGAGCGAAGCGGTTCCTGTCATGATATTCTCGTCGGTGGTGTAGTATGTTTCCATGCTACCCATGTTGCCGTGCTTCTCAATGTCGAGCTCTTTATTACAGCTGACAGTCATCAGCGACACGAAACCCAGCAATGCTATATATAATATATTCTTTTTCATTGTCGTAAAGGTATAAAATTAGAATTCGATATTAACGCCAAGTACAACCTTCTTAGATGTAGGATAAGCACCCTTATCAACACCCATACCAGTGGTAGTGCTGGCAGAAGCCTCAGGATCGAAGCCAGGATACTTCGTGATGGTGAAGAAGTCGTCGAGTGATACATAGAGACGGGTGTGGCTGATGCCTACCTTGGTGAGCAGGTTCTTTGGCAAGGTATAACCCAGCTGGATCTGCTTGAACTTGAAGTAGCTGCCATCATAGATCATGGCACTTGAATCTACGTACTTATCAATATCATTAGCACCTGCACGGGGCTTTGTACCGCTTGTGTTAGTTGGTGTCCAACGGTCGTCGAACATCACTTCCTTCATCTTGTTAGAAGTAGCATAGTCAGGACG
Source organism: uncultured Prevotella sp. (assembly GCA_905234145.1). GTDB lineage: Bacteria > Bacteroidota > Bacteroidia > Bacteroidales > Bacteroidaceae > Prevotella. The sequence goes on from CAJOGK010000018.1 coordinate 6,701, forward strand.
GTTGATACAGTTGAAGATCTTGTTACCGTATGAACCAGTACCGAAGACGGTCAGGTCGAAGCCCTTATAGGCAGCGGTGAGTGTGATACCGTAGGTGAACTTGGGAATAGCGTTACCGATGTCGGTGAGGTCGTCGCCGTTCACTACGCCGTCGCCGTTGATATCCTTGAAGAGAGGATCACCAGTTGCAGGGTCGATCTTGTCGAACTGATAACCACGGAAGTAATACACGGGATAGCCCTTCTCGAAGTATGTAATCGTATAGGTGTGGAAAGTGCTACCAGCTACACGCTGTAGAGATGGGTCAAGGTAGGTTACCTTGTTTGACAGAGTAGAGAGGTTACCACGGATGCCGTAGCTGAAGTCGCCGATGTTGTCGCGCCAGCCGAGGTCGATTTCAATACCCTTGTTCTCTACGTTACCGGCATTGATTGGTGAGGTAGTACCACCGATGATCAGAGATGGTGTGGTGTTCCATACCAGCAGGTCCTTGGTCTTCTTAATGAAGTAGTCGAAACCGAAGGTCAGACGTCCACCCAGGAGGATGCCATCAAGACCGAAGTCGAGCTGTTCAGAGGTCTCCCACTTCAGATCCTCGTTACCCATAGAGGTAGGAGCAGCGCCAGAAGTATATACATTACCTGGTGCGAAGGCATAGATACCGCTGAGGGCGATGTCGGTGCTGTAGCTGTAGCCACTGAGTGCAGAAAGGCTACCGTTCTGACCCCAAGATGCACGGAACTTCAAGCTATCGAACCAGTTCTTGATGCCACTGAAGAACTTCTCCTCACTGATGGTCCAACCTACTGATACAGCAGGGAAGTAACCCCAGCGGGTCTTTGTTGAGAGTTTAGAGAGGTCGGCAGCATCAGCACGGAGTGAAGCCTGCAACATGTAACGGCCCAGATAGTCGTAGCCCACACGTCCGAAGTATGAGTACTTGGTGTTGTCGGTGGTCTCACCGCTGAGGCTCTTTGTAGCTGAGGCGTTGGCATAGTTCAGATAGTAGAACAGAGGATCGTTCTTCTTCAGGGCATCTTCACCGTTGGCCTCAACACCAGCAGTTACGAAGTCGTAAGAATTCTTCTGGAATGACATACCGACCATAGCGCTTACGGTGTGAGCGTCAGCGAAGGTCTTCATGAAGTTAGCGAAGTTTTCCCACTGGTAGTAAATGGTAGTAGAAGAGGTATTGCTCTGATTTACGTAGTCGCGGCTCTGTACAGCATTGCCGTAGAAAGGCAGACTGGTGGTTGATGTGCGCAAACCGTTCAGGCGATAACCGAAGCGTGAGGTAATCGTTACATAGGGGATGAGGGTGAAGTCACCGTAGATAGATCCTGTTACGTTGAAACCCTGATTCTTGGTCACGTTGTTGTCGCGCATAACCAGTGGGTTGTACTGCTCACCATTATAGAACTTGCTGACACCGTAGTAGTTGCCATTCTCATCCTGCAGGAAGGTCTTGCCCATAGCCTGCAGTGACTGCAGGTCAGAAGGTAGTGTCTGACCGTAGTTCTCTGGTGTCAATGGATCCATCATCATCACAGAGGTCAGCATAGAGCCGTACTCGTTATTCGTAGATACTTGGCGCACGTCGTATTTTTCAATCTGGTTGGTGGTACCTACCTTCAACCAGTCCTTAATCTTATATTCACCGTTGATGGTAGCAGTCAGACGCTTGTAGAGATCGGCGTCACCCTTTACGATACCATTGTTTCTCAGATAAGAGAGAGCCAGATAGTAGTTACCACGGTCGTTACCGCCTGTGAATGAGAAATTGTGCTTCATCATGTGTCCATGGGTGAAGGCAACATCCGTCCACTTGGTATCGGTTCTACCGTCCCAGTTGGCGTTGATGAAGTCCTGAGTAAAGAGGTTACCCTCCAGCATGTACTGCTGGTACTCCTGAGCGTTCAGCATCTTAGGCGTCTTGGCGAGGCTCTCGTCGGTCCACTGGAAGTCGTAAGCAATCTTACCTACGCCAGCCTTACCCTTCTTGGTGGTGATCAGTACAACACCGTTACCAGCTTCAGCACCGTAGATAGCGGCAGAGGCAGCGTCCTTCAGGATTTCCATTGAAGCGATGGTGGCAGGGTCGATACCGCTGATGTCGCTCAGACGTACACCGTCTACTACATAGAGAGGCTCAGAACTTACATTAGAAGAATAACCACGCACACGTACGGTAGGTGATGAGCCTGGAGCGGCAGAGGTAGAGATTACCTGTACACCCGAGGTCTTACCTTGCAGGGCCTGCTGGGCGTTCGAGATAGTACGGTTCTCAATATCCTCGGGCTTCACCTGAGAGATGGCACCCGTCACAGAACTCTTCTTCTGAATACCGTAACCTACAACCACCACTTCATCCAGCACCTTGTTGTCGGGCTGCATCTTGATGGTCATACCGTCCTTGGCTGCGAGTTCCTGTGTCTCATAACCAATATAAGAAACTACGATGGGCTTGCCCACGCCTACATTGATGGTAAAGTTACCATCGAAATCAGTAATCGTTGCGTTAGAGGTGTTTGCCTTGTCAACGATTGTTGCACCGATTACGGGATCACCGTTCTCGTCAATCACTGTACCCTTAATTCCTTGGGCGTAAGATGTGACAGACATCATCAGTGCCATCAGCATCATCAGTAAACTGCTCTTTTTCATTTGCAATTGTTTAAGTTAAATGTTAGAATTAAATAATATTGAATAATTTTTCTGGCTGCAAAGGTAGTTAATATTATATAAGGTAACTTTTCATGGTGTTCTTTTGTTTTTTCAAGACGTTCAAAAGTGTCTGGGCGTTATCGAATTTGTTCAAAACTTGTTCTATTCGTTTAAAAATATGCCGAATTTTATATACTTTTTACGTTTAATAGTATACATTTCACTTCTTTTTCCTTATCTTTGTGGCCATAAACAGCTAGTTATATGAAGAGGTTTTTCATTTATGGCCATATCATAGTATCAACTTTGATGATAGCCGTAGGCTTAACAGCCTGTCAGCAAGCTGCCACAACACAGCAGCAAGACAAAGACGAGGAGCATGGATCCGTAATAGCCCATGAACTTTCCAATAGTCGTGTGCAATGTATAGCCGAAGATGCTACAGGCCAGTTATGGATTGGTACTTTCCGTGGGCTGAACCGCTATGATGGCCATGAGTACCATCAATATTTCTGCACTGACGACACGACGGGACTGCCCGACAATCAGATCAAGGACGTACTCTGCGACCGTAGGGGACGGCTTTGGGTAGCCACCGTCAATGGCGTGTGTGTTTATACGAATAAGGATTGTTTTAAGCGTATAGATGCAAAAACCTCTAATCTCAATATGCAGAAAATCTTGCAAGATAGTCGTGGACGTATTTTGGTTTATAATGGTACTGAGGTGCTCTGTTACGATGACCGGTTGCAGGCCTTCCATCCCATTATCAGTCGTAAGAGGGCGACTCAGCAGTGGACGTGGGGTAATTGTATCATTGATGCTTCCGACCAGATCTTGATAATTGAGAGTCAGCGTATCCTCATCTATGAGCCCACCAGCTTCAAACTCAGTAAGGAGATCCCTTTGGACAATCAGAATTTCTTCTATTCCGAGATGCTCTCCAATGGTCTGATGCTTCTTTCGGGCTATGGCCGTTTGGTGCTGTTCGATACCAAGTCACAGCGGTTGGTGCCCCTCAGTGCAGAAATGGAGGCACGCATGATGGCTCATAACAGCATCATCCAGACTGCCCGATTGTTGGAAGATAACACGATCTTGCTCAGTACCTCCCACAATGGTATGTTCGAACTGAATCTGTTGGCTCAGACGCTTCATGGGGAAGGTGATGCTGCATTTTCTCGTCCTGTGCCCGATGCCTTAGTAACGCAGGTGTTTCAGGATTCTCGCAAAAATATCTGGTTGGGTACTTATGATAAAGGTCTTTTTGCCGACTATTATTATAAGGAGAAATTTGGAGGCGGCGACAATTATTTGAATCGTGTTATCGATAATTCTTCTGTCCTTGCTGTGGCGATGGATAGTGTACAGAACCTTTGGATTTCTACCCTGCTGAAGGGCGTTTACGTCTACCACTGCGATACCCAGAAGGCAGAAGGCATCACCCTTGAAGGTCTGCCCGCAGGTGAAACGAAAAATGCCGTTACCCATATTTTCTGCGATCGCGATGGTCAATTATGGCTTTCTACACCTAGTCTGGTCATGAAGTGTCGCTATGTGTCTGGTCGCCTGAATATCCTTGGTCAGTGGCCCTTAATGGCACCGATGGACTTTGAGCAAACCAACGATGGCACCGTCTGGGTATCTACCAGTAGTAACGATATCTATGGTTTCCCGCCTGGTAGCGATTCACCGATACAGAAGCAGGTGTTCAATGCCGACTTCTGCTTTATCCCCTCATTGCTGAAGCTCAGTGATGGGCAGATGCTGATTTCCGCTTTCTTCCAGAAGATTGTACGCATGAATCCACAGACGGGCAAATTCAGCGAGCTCGATATTTCTTCTATGGCGCAGTGTATTCGTCGCAGTGTGTATATCCCCACCGATATGTTACAGGATTCGAAAGGCGATGTTTGGATTGGTACTGTCAGCAACGGTCTGCTGCGCTATCATCCTAATACCAACGAGATGGAGCGCATTGCTGGCCTCTCCTGCTCCGACGTGGGCAGTATCGAGGAAGACTGTCAAGGTAATCTTTGGATTAGTACCATGAAGGGCTTAAACCGTTGGGACCGCAAAACAGGGCGTATCACCTCACTCTATAAAGCTGATGGTATTGCTGGCGATGAGTTTGCCGATCGTGCTTCCTGTCAGTTGCCCAACGGCAGCCTTGTCTTTGGCAGCACCGATGGTATCACCATGTTTAATCCTGCCGATATCGATACCCTCCGGCAATTACCCATTCGTTTCTGCGACTTGAAGATCCACAATCAGTTGGTGCGCCCCTCTGCCGATGGTCCTATCGATGCCATGCTCGATTGCTGTAAGGAGGTACGCTTGGGCCACGATGAGAATAGTTTTAGTCTGTCGTTTACGGCCCTCGATTTTGGGGAGTTCGAACGCGTACATTATTATTATATGATGGATGGCTTCGACAAGGATTGGATTTATGCGGGCAATACCCATACGGCCAGCTATGCCAACCTGCCATCTGGTCGTTACACATTCCGTGTGAAGGCCGTTGATGATACCAGCGACCAGATCATTTCCGATGAGCGCACGCTGAGTGTGGATGTAGAGCCTGCTCCTGTCTATACTTGGTGGGCTTGGCTAATCTATTTCGTACTTGCCGCAGCCTTGGCTTATTACCTCTATCGCAATGCCAGGCGCGTGGTGGCAGCCCGTCGTGCAGCCCGTCAGGCGCAGATGGAGAAAGAGCAGGAGTTGCGAACCAATCAGATGAATATGAGCTTCTTTGCGAATATCGCCCATGAGTTCCGTACGCCACTCACGATGATTGCCGGTCCTGTAGGCCAATTGGTAAAGAGTGATCATCTGAATGCTGATGATAAGGGCTTGCTCAGTGTGGCCCAGCGCAGCATACAACGTATGTTTAAGCTTGTCAATCAGCTGATGGACTTTAATAAGCTCGAAAACGATACGCTCCGCCTGAGTGTAGAGCAAATCGATGTGGTAAAGGCGATGAATGATATCTGCGATATCTTCATGTTTAATGCCAAGGAGAAGGGCATCACCATCAATCGTTTTGGCTTGGAAGAGTCGCTCCAGGCCTGGACGGATGGCGATAAGCTGGAGAAGATTCTTTCCAATCTGCTTTCCAATGCCCTGAAGTTTACCCCTCGGGGTGGTCATATCGACGTGTCGCTCGATGTCAACGATCATCTGGTAAAGGTGTCAGTAGCCGATACGGGAAAGGGTATTCCTGAGAATCAGCTGGAGAATATCTTCAAGCGCTATTACCAGCTCGATAACCAGACTAAGGCCATCGTGAATTATGGAACGGGTATAGGTCTTTATTACTCACGTCGTTTGGCTGAATTGCATCATGGCTCGCTCACTGCAGGCAACCGTGAAGAGGGTAGTGGCGCTGTGTTTACCTTTATTTACCCGATGAACGAAGAGGCGTATACCGAAGCTGAGCGCAAGCCATTGGATGGCGATGCCAACTTGGCGGTTGGTGCCGATTTGAAGGTAGAGGCGCCCATTGAAAGTATGCCTGCGCCTCAGGATGAGGACGATCGTCCTACCATCCTTGTCGTCGACGATGATACGGAAATTATTAACTACATGCGTATGCTCTTCTCTCGCGACTATCGCCTTATTACTTGTCTCGATGCAGATACGGCTCTCGAAGAGATGCGAGCTGAAGAGCCTAATATCGTTTTGAGCGATGTGGCCATGCCAGGCAAGGATGGCTATGAGTTCTGTCATGAAATCAAGCAGGATATCCAGCTCTGTCATATCCCCGTGATCCTAGTTACGGCTAAGATAACAGCCGAGAATCAGGTAGAGGGTCTAAATGTAGGTGCCGATGCCTACGTCACCAAGCCTTTCGATCCTTCTGTGCTCTCTGCGCTGATTCAGTCGCAGCTGAAGAATCGCGATCGTGTGCGTAAGTTGCTCACCAATGCGACTACGACCGAGGAGGAAGGTGTCGATAATGCCCTCTCTGAGCAGGACAGGCACTTTATGGAGGAACTCTATAAGTTGATGGAGGAAGAACTCTCTAATTCCGAACTCGACGTATCGCGCATTACGAAACTGTTGCTGATTTCCCGTACCAAACTATATTATAAGATTAAGGGATTAACGGGTGAAACGCCTTCCAGCTTCTTCCGTACCTATAAACTGAATCGTGCGGCAGAGCTTTTGAAGAGTGGTAAGTATACGGTTTCTGAGATTTCCGATAAGTGTGGCTTCAGTACCCAGAGCCACTTCTCTGTGGTCTTCAAAAAACAGTTCGGTGTCACCCCGACGGAATACAAGAATTAAAAAAATCCCCGTCAAGCGGCGGGGATAAAACATTCTGCTAATGGGGATATCTTACTTGAAGATCTTCTGGGCGAACATCGTCAGATAGATGCGCCAGTTTCGCCAGATGTGGCCACCGTCAGTCTCTACATACTCGTAATTGTAACCCTTGCTGTCCCAGTAGTTACGCAGGTCAACAGTGCTCTGATAGAGGAAGTCTGTGCGACCCATACCCATCCAGTAAAGCTTTGGCTTGCTGGCAAAGAGCTTAGCGCTCTGGTCTGCGAAGGTAGGGCTTTTCTTAATCTGCTCAGCAAATGAAGCATCGAAGGCGCCATTATCCAAGTGCAGACCTGCAGAGAACAGTCCATAGTAGTCGAACTTGTTAGGATAGAGCAGACTTACGTGGAAGGTGTGTCCACCACCCATTGACAAGCCGCAAATAGCTCTGTGGGCACGATCCTTCAGGGTGCGGTAGTTGGCATCTACATAGTTTACGATATCCATAAAGCTCTCAGGGATGCTAGCCACAGCGGGATCCTTAGGACCAGTACCGCCATCGCGGAAACCAGGTGTGTACATACCCCATGACCATTCGCCAGGAGCAGCCTGACAGTTGGGGTTGCCATTAGGCATTACTACGATCATAGGCTTAGCCTTGCCAGTAGCAATCAGGTTGTCGAGAATCTGAGCAGCACGTCCGAGCTCGCTCCAGGCGTTCTCATCGCCACCTGCACCATGAAGCAGGTAGAGCACTGGATATTTGCCACCCTTGTCATAACCAGCAGGCGTATAGATAGTCATACGGCGCTGCATCTTCAGGGTAGGACTGTTATACCATACCTTGCTCAGATTGCCGTGGGGAACCTCGTTAACCTTGTACAGATCGCCCTTGTCACCCTTCTCGTCGCTAACGATGAAGATGTTGGTAAACGATACGATGTCGCGATTTACATAGATGTTGGCTGGGTCTTTCACGCCTGTCATACCGTCGATATTAAAGGTATAGCTGTACATCTCAGGAGCCAGCTTATCGGTGGTGTAGCTCCATACACCGTTCTGACCTTCTTTCAGCTGAGCCACGCCTGGGACATCATACTTGCCATAGCCTGGAATCTCGATTGGCTGTGTGGGCAGGAAGTCGCCTGTTACCTCTACCTTTATGGCCTTAGGGGCAAAGAGGTTGAATGTTACGGTACCATCACCATTGATCACGGGTGACTGAACACTGGCACTATTGAAGAGCTTCTCCTGTGCCGATGCGCTCATGCAGCACATAGCTGCCAGCGCCATAGTCATGATAGTCTTTCTCATACGATTGTTATTTTTTAAACTAAAACGATATACTTTTATTGCTAAGATACGGATTCATTTTGAAATCCGCTGCAAAAGTATATAAAAAATAAAAAAGGTATTGTCTGCTGCGTTCTTTTGATTTGCCCTTGTGTTCAAAAGCGCCTCCCTTCTTTTCATTTCGTTCAAATCCGTTTCAATTTGTTCAAAATCAACCAAACATCCATTTTGCCTGCACCACGGTGGTTCCAGGCATAGTAAGGAATGAGTTTAACGCTGCCTTCCTGAGCCTGAGCTGTAATCGCTGTTACGTTAAAGGTCTTGCCATCGCCCTCCGTGTTCTTGATGCCGTAACCAGCTTCTACCTTAAACTGAGGCTGTTGCGCCAATTGCAGCTCGTGGGGATTGATACCTTCGTTGTCAGCCCATTCAGCACAATAAACTAACGGTCCGCGCTCTACTGCTACACGTCCGCAATCATCAGCTACATGAGAATTGGCCACGACGGTGCGTACGGGCATATCGAAGTGTATGCGGACAACGTCACCTTTCTCCCAGTTACGGTCGATAGCTAGGTAGCCGTTATTGAGTTGATAGTGTGCTACCGGCGTGCCGTTAACGCTTATTTTATAGTCTGATTTCACATCATCGCTAAACGCATAGAGGTCGCTGGGTACCACCTTGTCCTGTACCCATCCCGGAATACGAATCATCATGGTAAATTGACGATTTGATGATTTACGATTTACGATTTTATTAATTTTAATCGAGATGTCACCATCCCAAGGGTATTGCGTGGTTTCTTCGAGCGTTACTTCTTTCCCCGCAACGTTTATAGTAGCAGTGTTGGCCGCAAAGAGATTTACGTAGAGGTTATTTTCGCGTACGCCATAGACATAGCCTGGCATAGAGGGGATAAAACGGCTGAGATTCGACGGACAGCAGGCACAACCAAACCAAGGCTGGCGCGTCATGGTGCTATCTGCATTGAAACAATAATGGCCATCGCTAGAGAGTGGGTTGGGGTAGAAGAATTTTCCACCATCGACGCTCATACCGCTGATAACACCGTTGTAGAGGGTTCGCTCCAGACAGTCGATATACTTCGCATCACCGTGGAGCAGGAACATACGTTCAAAGAGATACACCATCGAGATAGCAGCACACGTCTCGTTATAGGCAGTAAGGTTGGGCAACTCATAGTCGGCACCGAAAGACTCGCCTTCATGACGGGCACCTACACCTCCCGTCAGATAGTATTTCTTGCCCACGATATTTTCGAAGATGGTATCGATGGCCTTGATATAAGCGGTATCACCAAGCAGAGCAGCAACATCGGCCATGCCTGCATACATATAACCGGCTCTTACGGCATGCCCCCAGGCTTCTGTCTGGTTTACCACGGGCTTGTCGCTCTGAGAATAAACATCTTTTCGACCTGTCTTGCCACGATAGTCGAGCAGGAACTTCGCCTCTTCAAGGTATTTCTTCTCGCCTGTGATCACGTAGAGTCTGGCAAGCGCCATCTCAGCAATCTGATGACCAGGTACCACGCAGGCCTGTCCTGCATTGGCTCCTACCTCCTTGACGACGCAGTCGGCATAGCACTTGGCAATGTTCAGGAACTTATCCGAACCCGTGGCCTGATAGTGGGCGCATGCTGCATCCACCATGTGACCGAGATTGTAAAGTTCGTGGCTCAGAATCTCTTCTGCCTCCCAACGGTTTTTGCCGCTCCACTGGTGAGGATGTTCTGGATTGATGGTACGGGCTGTATAAAGATAGCCGTCGGGCTCCTGAGCGGCACCTACTACATCCAGTACGCTGTCGATGTAGGCCTTCATCTTCTCGTCGGGGAAAGTCTGGAGCACATAGCTGGCACCCTCGATGGTTTTATAGACGTCGGTATCGTCGAACGAGAACCCCATAAACTTGGAAACATCCCAATCTGGCGTCTGTAAGCCAGGATGCCCAGGATGCTGCAGGGTGTAAGCAGCCATTTCGAAGTTCTTGTATCGGTGTTCGCTCTCGCACTTAGAGAAAGCCAGGGGAATAGTAACCTCGCGAGCCGCACGGATACGGTCGCCCCAGAAGGTGTTTGGGGTGATCTTCACCGAGGTGAAGGGTACTTGGGTATAAGGATACCCGCTCTGGGCTAAAACTGCACCTAAGGAGAGTGCTAAAAAGCAGAAAAAAGCTGTTATACGTCTCATTTTGCAATCGTGTTATTTGTTAAACAAATAGGAGTGTGCCAAGATATCGCCATATCAAGTTGCACACTCCCTACATTACTAGTAGCCTGGGTTCTGTTTCAGTTTACCGTTGGTAAGAATCTGGCTATTGGGGATAGGATACAGATTCTTGGTGTCGTCGCTGGCATCGTGAGAGAACCATGACATCGTAGTGAAGGCACCGAATCGTACCATGTCCTGACGGCGACGACCCTCCTGAGAGAATTCCCAGCCCAGTTCGTCGAGCATACGTCCGAACTCAATCTGCTTCTGGTCGATGGTGGTCTTTTCTGTATCCTGACGACCATAGGCATATACGCAATCCTTCTTGAGATCATCGCCTGTAACGACAGCTTTTTTAGGATGGGCTGTGAAGTTACGCTGGCGAACCTCGGTTACGAGACGGGCTGCTTCGTCGGCATTGCCTTTGCGCAACAGGGCCTCGGCCTTCATCAGCAGTACATCGGCATAGCGAAGCAGGGGGAAGTCGTTGCTCAAGCGGTTCGTGATGCCAATGGCATATTCGAACTTACCCCAACGAAAACCGTGAATCTCCTGTGACGCATCGATACTGGGCACCTCTTTGACGTAGCTCAGTGGTGTGCCTGCCAGTTCGCCCATGGTGCAGTTAAGTATATTGCCTGAGATGTCGTACTGCTGACCCTGGATAAAGTCATCCTTCAGACGCTCATCATCGGGATCGAAGCTGTCAATGTATTGTGGGATGCAGCATACACCGCCCCAAGGCGTGGCCTGGAAGCTGTAAGTGGCCTGATTAGCGGGCTGGAGTGTGTACATGTGGTAGTCGAAGGCATTCCAGTCGGATACGTAAGTCTCATCGAAAGGCAACGAGAAGATAATCTCCTTTGAACCTTCGTTCTTTGTCAGGAATACATAGCGATGCTCGTTCTCCATCGTGTACTTATTGCTGTTGATAACCTGATTGCAGGCTTCAATACATTTATCCCACTCGGTATTGGCGCCGTTAGAGAATACCTGTGCGTTGAGGTACATCTTGGCAAGCAGGGTATAGGCAGCCCATTTGTTGAAACGTCCGTAATACTCCACGCTGTTGTCTTCGCTCAGGTTTGGGATATTCTCGGTAAGCTCCTTGATGATGAAGTCGTAAACCTCCTTGCGGGTGCTTTGATCGGGCAGATAGCCCTCTTCCACGTCGAAACGGGTAATGATGGGCACATTGCCGAAGAGGTCGACAAGGATATAATAATAGGAAGCACGGAGCACCTTCAGCTCTGAGACGAAGGTTGTCTGCTTTTCGCCCAGGTCAATCTGTCCTGACTCAATCTGATAGAGCACGCGGTTGCAGGAGTTGATACCATCGTAGGTACGTACCCACGACTGCAAGGGGATATCGTCTTCACTGGTCCATTTATGCTGGTGCATACGTTTGTAGATACCACCATCTACCCATCCGTTAGGGCGTGCGGGGATGACATCCTGGTCTGCACTGAGCATCTGGGCACGGGCAACACCGTTCCAAAGCAGGAATGTTTTGCGCCAGGGTACGTAAGCAGAGGCCAGCAGTGAGCCTAAATCGTCGTTCTGAGGCTGGAAACCGTCTGCAATAATGCTGTTATAGCTTGTTTCGTCGAGTTTTGTACACGAATTGAAAAGTGAACATGGAATCGTGAAAAGTGCTGCGCAAGCCACCCAGCGACTAATTCTATATATCTTGGTAATCATAATTCTTTATTCTTAATGCTTAATTAGAATGTAATGTTAGCACCCACGGTGAAAGAACGGGTATGAGGATACTGGTCGCGGTTGTCATAACCAGGAGCCAGGCCAGAGGTTGACACCTCGGGATCGACACCCTTGTAACCAGTGATGGTAAGTGCGTTGTTGACGGATCCGTAAACGCGGATAGAGTTGATAAACTTACAAACATTACGGAAACGATAACCAAGCGTGATATTGTCGATTTTCCAGTAATCACCGTTTTCTACATAATAGCTGTTGAACTCCTCAGCACAGCCGGTATTGAGCAATGCCTTGCCAAACACCTTGTCGTAGGCTGACTTCAGACGGTTCCAGTCCTGACGGCTACGGTTCTCGTAGAACATACGTGCACAGTTGATAATCTGGAATCCGAAGGCACCACGCATGTTGACAGAGAGATCCCAATCCTTGTAGCGGAAGGTGTTGTTGAAACCAAGATGCCACTTGGGAAGTCCGTTACCCAGCACCTTCTTATCCTCGAACGAGTGCGTAAAGTCATCATAGCCCACAAGCTGGCCGTCCTTATTCTCATAAATCCATTTGCCGTTTTCGTCAACATCCACAACCTTGAAGCCATAGATTTCGCCTACAGGGTGCCCGATGCGTACGATATGTGATTCTGTCTTTACAGGCTCCTGAATCCAACCCGACATGAAGTAGTCGCTAGAGGCCTGATAGAGTTCGTTGGAGAGACTCTTCAGCTTGTTGGTGTTCGTAGAGAACGTTACGGTGCTGTTCCACTCGAACTTCTGAGTCTTGACGGGGATGGCGTTTACCATGACCTCGAGACCAGAGTTACTCATCTCACCCACGTTGGCACGCGTTGTGGTGTAGAGGTTTGGAGGTGAAGGAACAGAGTAGTCATAGAGCAGACCCTTGATAAGACGGTAATACCAGTCGATAGATACGTTAATGCGATAGTTCAGTACACTGAAGTCTACACCTACATCATACTCGTGCTTTTCCTCCCACTTCAGGTAGGGGTTAGCGTTCTGTGTAGGCTGGAGTGCCTGTATCCACTGACCATTATAATAATAGTAGTCGCCATAGCCGAGCATCGACTTACCGAGGAACGACTGGCTGGGCTGAGAACCCGTCACACCGTAACCTGCACGCAACTTGATATCGTCGAATACCTTCTGGTTTTCCATAAACTTCTCCTCAGTGATGCGCCATCCCAGTGATACAGATGGGAAAGTACCCCAAGGCTTTTCAGTACCAGCGAGTTGGCTGGCTGCCTCATGACGGATGCTGGCCATCAGCAAGTAGCGGTTCTTGTAGCTGTAGTTCAAACGACCGAAGAAACCGATAAGATTGCTCTCCAGCTTATAGCTGTACATATTGGCGAGTCCTTCTTTCAGGGCATTACCAGTGCCGATGTTATGATAGCTATAGAGATCGGTGGGGAAGTCCCAGTTTTGCTCGTACTGGTTCTCGTAATTCATCTTCTGATAGCTGTAACCAGCGAGTACAGAGAGGTTATGATCGCCAAAAGTCTTGCGGAACTGTGCGGTGATTTCAAGCAGCTTGGTCATATCTGTGCTGGCACCTGTAGCAGCATAGCCGTTACGTCCGTCGCGCAGGGTAGAGATATGATTCTTGGTCTCATAATAACCGCCATACTGATGCGTCTTGTCGTAAGAGAGCAGTGCCTTGAACGACAGTTCCTGAATGGGGTTGAAGGTAATGTTGGCATTTACACGCAATTGGGTGATATCCTGCTTACCATCTGACTCGTAGAGACGTGCCACAGGGTTGTCGTATTCGAAGATACCCGTGTTCTCATACCAGCTGTCGTCGGGATTCTTGACGGGTTCTGTAGGATTGTGAATCAATGCCTGGCGATAGCAATAGGTATTGAAACTGCCGCCATCAGAGGTAGAGGTATAGCCAGTCTGGTTGCCAAGGATGCTGAAGTTCAGCAAGAGCTTGTCGTTAAACATATTGTGGTTAACCTCTGCACGACCCTGGAACTCTTGTTTGTCAGAGCGCTTGAAGATACCCTGAACGCTACGATAGTTCAGGTTGAATACGTAGTTTGTCTTTTGTGTACCGCCCTTGAACGAGAGGTTATGTACATGACTGAACGGTGTGCGGGTAATCTCGTCGAGCCAGTCGGTATTGCTGCCTTTATCCCACGATGCATCGCGCAGTCCGGCACTGATCTGTTGGCGATAGTCGTCAGCATTGCAGAAGTCCAGACGCTTGGCTATTGTCTGAGTGCTCAGATAGCCACTATACTCCACGTGGTTGATATTGTCGCCCTTGGCTTTCTTGGTAGTGATGAGTACGACACCGTTGGTACCGCGCGAACCGTAGATGGCTGCAGCAGAACCGTCCTTCAGCACGTCGATGCTCTCGATATCCTCAGGGGCTACAGTATTGAAGTCGCCTGGCACACCATCGATCAGGATAAGCGGATTGGTGCTGGCACCGAGGATGGTGGTGTTACCACGGAGCGAAATCTCGGTTTTTCCTGTGGGGTCGCCACTGGGATTGGTTACAGAGAGACCTGCAATCTTACCCTGAATCAGCTGACCGGCATCGTTGATGGCGCCCTGGGTGAAGTCTTCGCTTTTCACGCTTCCTACAGAGCTGGTGATATCGCCCTTCTTCTGAGTACCGTAACCTACGACTACCACTTCGTTCAGCACATTATTGTCTTCTTTCAAAGTAATCTGAAGTTTGTGGCGCCCTTTAACGGCAATCTCCTGACTGGCGCTACCGATGTAAGATACCACGATGATGGCATCAGCAGGAACGGAGAGGGTAAAATTACCGTCGTAGTCGGTTACCACACCATTGGTCGTACCTTTTTCCATGATACTGGCACCGATAACGCTCTCGCCAAGCTCATCCTTCACATTACCTGTGACGGCAATAGTATTGGCCTGTGACTTCTTGGGAACGATGACAATCTGGTAATCCTTTACCTCATAACTGTAGTCGGTGCTCTTCAGCAGTTCCTTGATCACTTCAAGAACGCTCTTGTTCTTCTGGTTCAAGACAACTTGCTTGTTGACATCAATCTGAGAGGAGTTGTAAGCAATCTTGTAATTACTTACCGATTCGATTTTCTCAAATGCCTGTTTCAGAGTTACTCTTTCATTGTTGAAAGAAACGTTCTGGGCATTCAGAGACAGCGTGCCAGCCAGTAACATGGCTGCCATCAGCTTCAGGATGCGATTCTTCTTTTTCATCTTAGTTACAATTAATGCTAGATAATTGGGTTTATATGAAAAAGACAGCATAATACGGGCTTATACCCAATCAAAAAGCGTTAAAGAAGTTTAAAAGGCTATTCGATATAAATGTCCTTACCTTTAATCTGATAATTAAGATCAGGAATGAGCATTCGCAGAATATCCATCACCTTCTCGATCGAGTCGTCGGGATTGAAATGGGCACGAATGGTCTGTTCGCTGTGCTTGTTATTCATCAGATGGATGGTGACGTCGTATCTGCGCTCAATCTGTTCAATGGCAGAGCCGAATGTGATGTCATTGAAATAGAGCGCACCAGAGCGCCAGGATAAGTAGTTATCTATATTCACACGGGTAATCGTCACTTCACCCGTCTTGGCATCGTAGGTCAACTGGTCGTTTGGACTCAGGATATAGGGCTTCTCTTTCTTCTCTACATCAATCTGTACAGCTCCCGATTCCAAAGTCGCTGTGATGATGTGGTCGTTAGGATAGGCGTAGAGGTTGAAGGTGGTACCCAACACTTTCAGGCGCACCTGATTCACGTCTACGATAAACGGCTGCTGTGGGTTCTTGGTTACTTCGAAATAAGCTTCACCCGTCAGGCAAACGTTACGTTCCTTTGCCACGAAGCGCGATGGGTAGATAAGCGTACTGCCACCATTGAGCCATACTTTCGAACTGTCGGGCAGCGTGATGAGTTCGCGCTGGCCGTAAGCTGTGAATTTATGCACAAAGCTGACATCTTCGTAACCGTTTGACTGGTTTTGGCCTTGCTGGTAGAACCAGAACGATGCGCCAAGGAGCAGGATGGGAATCGCCCAGATGGCCGCTATTCGCAGCCATATAGGTAACTGTACCTGTTTGGGCTTTACGGAAAGTCGCTCGTTCGTGCGTATCCAAGCCTGGTCTACTTTAGCTTTGTCCATGTGTTGGCCGTCCAATTCGTCCCATACTTCACGCATAGCAGGCTCTGCTTCTTCCCCAGCCTGCACAATCCTTTGCCGGGCTTTTGAAGCGAGCTCCTCAGATACTTCATGACCTGAAAAGAACTTTATGATATGACGGATATATTTGCTCATTTTCTACCTTTTATTATATAATGACATGAAAAACCGTTATTACACCCAATTCAACAATAGCAAAATAAGAATCTTTAGCATTTTCCGTATTTCTCCGAGTGCTAAGTTCAGATGGTTCTCCACTGTTTTCTTCTGTAGTCCCAGTCTTTCAGCTATCTCGTCGTTGCTCAGTCCCTGCTCGCGGCTCATACGGTAAACAGTCTGTCGCTGGGTAGGCATATTCTCTACAATCATGTCTATCAGCAGTTGTAGGTCTTGCGCCTCAATCTCTTGCTGAGCCGAATGATGGTTAGCTTCAAGATCCCTAACGGTGGAGATGTCTATCGTAAACGCCTTTTGCGAGGCGATATAGTTTAGCACGGTGTTCTTGGTGATGGTGTAAAGGTAGGCATCGAGGTCGTGTACATTTGCCAATTTCTCCCTGTGCGTCCAGAGTTTGATAAATACCGTCTGGCTATTGTCTTCTGCATCGTGCGTATTTTTCAGGAACCCCATGGCAAAAGCAAATACCTTTGGATAGAAGGCGACAAATACCTGATGGAAAGCTTGATGGCTTCCCTGCTGCAACGATTTTATCACATCTTCGCCTATCTCCATTTACCAATTAGTTAGTTATATGATTGCAAAGGTACGATTATTCCTTCAAACTTCCAAATAATATACGGAAATTGTAGAAAATTGCTTTGAAGAACAAGACAGTGCGACATATCCAGAAGGCATTTTGAAAAGTGACGCAGGATTGCAGCCTATGGCGCAACAACTCACATAGAAAAACACGAAAAGACTTTGACCTGTACGGTCGAAATAACTTGCTCAAAAATTTGGAGAAATAGATTTTTTGTGCTATCTTTGTCGCCATATAAATATTACAGATAAAATAAAACGTATATGAAAAAGGTGTTATTATGGATGCTCGCCGCCATCCTGATCTGTGGCTTGAATGTGTTCTCATCGTGTATAGGCTCTGACAATCCAGTAAGTTCAGATCCTGTGAGTAGTCTCTCCAGTATGATTATCGGCAAGTGGATAGATGTCGAGTTTGACGGGCAGCCCGTGCAGACCTCCTACAAGTCGGTTGTTACCTTCGTCTCACCCACCAAGGCTATCTTCAGCATTTCAAAGACCAACTTCACAGAGACACAAATCAGATGGTCAGACCGTCGCGAGTGCGACGTCAAGATTTCTGGCAACACGGTTACCCTGACCTGTCATCCTGATGACAATCCCAGTATTACGTGAGATCCTAAAGAACTGCGACATGTCGTTGGTCATCATAATTAGAGAATAACCATTAAGCGACAATCCGCTTACAGAACATTTCGTTCTAAGGCACTATATAAAAAAACAAAGGCCCCGTAGAAATCACTCTACGAGGCTTAAACACTAGGTGTTAATAGAAAATATTTCAGAAATTTACTGCCACACTGCCACAATCTCTTTGAATCGTCCTTAAATACAGGCATTCTGAGGTCGTGGCAGATGTGTGGCAGATGGCAGTAAATATGCAAATTAGCCTTTTTGCGCTTCATGTCTTTTGTTTGTAGTTGATGATTAGAATGGTACTTTTATGCGTTTTCTATGTCAGAAAACATCGTTTTCTCTCATAGAAAATATGCTTTTCTGATTCAGAAAATAGTATATTCTCGAATAGATACTTCTATTTTCTACCTTGGAAAACAGCATTTTTGGCGTAATTTACTGAAAGACACCTTTTATAATTTCACTGTCACCTACCACACGTAAGATCTGATGTCCATGTTCACGAAGTTTCAGAACTTAGTGCTCATAGAAAGATAAGTTTCTTGGGATAATATTTGGAAGATTCGCGCAAAATAGTTATCTTTGTGGCTGGAAACAGTAATTAAGGTATGAAGATTAGAATTACAGAACGTGAAGACCGTGCTCGATCTGGGCGGATTCTTAATGCTTTTTGAGCATGATTAAATAATTATGGCTGCAATAAAGATATTGAGCGTTGACGATGAGGCGCCTATTGAGTTACTGATGAAACAGTACTTCAGGCGCAAGATCAAGGCCGGTGAGTATGAGTTTCTCTTTGCCCGTAATGGTGCTGAGGCGCTGATGGTATTGGAAAACAACCCCGACATTGAGATTATCCTTTGCGATATCAATATGCCCGAGATGGACGGCCTGACGCTGCTGTCGAAGGTGAACGAGATGCGGAATCCTGCCTTGCGCGTGATCATGGTGAGTGCATACGGTGATATGAAGAATATCCGTCAGGCGATGAACAACGGCGCTTTCGACTTTGCCACAAAGCCCATTGACATGGAGGATCTGAGTCGGACAATTGAAAAGGCCATCGAACAGATACATTATGTGCATGAGTCGCAAAAGGAGCACACACAGTTGTTATCCCTGAAAGTAGACCTTACCTCTGCCAGTGAAATCCAGCAGTATTTCCTGCCAAGGGTTTTCCCGCCGTTCCCAGAGGACAGCGACAAACTGGACATCTTTGCCTCGATGGAAGCTGCAAAGGATGTCGGTGGCGACTTTTATGACTTTTTCCGTATCGACGAAGACCGTATGGCCCTGGTCATAGGCGATGTATGCGGTAAGGGTATTCCCGCAGCCCTGTTCATGGTGCTCAGTCAGACGATTATCCGCTCAAAGGCTTCGCAATATACCAGTGCTGCTGAATGTATGACGGAGGCCAACCACCTCTTGGCGTCCTATTCGGTAGAGTCGATGTTCGTGACCGTATTCTATGTCATCTACAATACGAAGACGGGCCAGGTCACCTACTGCAATGCCGGGCACAATCCGCCACACATCTTGCGAGCTGATGGCACGGTAGAGAGATTGCCGAAGACCAAAAACGTGATCGTTGGTGTCTACGATGGGGTGAAGTACAAGGAAGATACTTTGCAATTGGAGCACGGCGACACCTTGGTGATGTTTACCGATGGTGTGACTGAGGCCAGGAATCAGGCCCGTGAGGAATTCGGCACAGAGCGGTTGAACTACATGCTCAGTGGTCTCGCTAATACAAATTGCAGGCAGATGGTTGAAACCGTCAAGGCAGGTCTCGCCACCTTTGTGGATGGTGCTGAACAGCATGACGACATTACAATGCTGGTAATAAAGAGAAAGTGAAAAGTTTCATACATAATTAAAATGATGAAAAAGAGAGTAATACTTTTATTGGCGCTGATGGCCGCGATGACGACAAAGGCGCAGACTGTCGGCGAAATCACTGACAGTGTAAAGGCTGGTTTGAAGGCTGGCAGTGTGAAGGATGCCGTGAACACCGTGAAGGGTGCCTTCGAAAAGAAATCGGCTGAGGCATCACAGATGGTAGGCACATGGACTTTCGTAGAGCCTGCTGTCATGGTGACCAGTGGCAGATTACTGGCCAAGGCTGCCGGTAACCTCGTGGACGACAAACTGGAGAAGTTGCTCGACGACTACTTCAAACGCTCGAACGTAACACCTCAGAATACCAGTATCACTTTCCGCAAGGACGGCACTTTCAGCCGTTCGGTAGCCGGTCGCAAAAGGCAGGGTGTTTGGATGGTTGGCGGTGAAAAAGTGTATCTTGGTGTCGACAATGTGCAGACTGCAGCAATGACTTCCCACATGGAGAAAGACACGCTGACACTGGTTGTCGAGACCTCGCGCATCATGGAGGCATTTCAGGCACTCGGCGCACTCTCCGACAGCAAAACCAACAATGCGCTGATAAAACTATCCAAGAGCCTGAAGGGCGTAGAAGCCGGATTCGTTCTGGCAAGGAAAAAGAATATTAAGAAGTAAAGAAAGAATCCCTGCCAAGCACCATCGCTTGGCAGGGATTAAAGTTTAACTGTATCGATTCTTATTTGAAAAGTCGTTGTGCTAGTTGGTGGAGGTTGTTGCGCCAGGTGTACCAGGTATGGCCGCCAGGAGCGGTGTAAAACTCGTACTTGATACCCTCGCCATCGAAGAGCTTCAGGGTAGCGAGTCCTGCCATCGCACGGTGCGCCTTGTCGGTATATACACGATAGTTGTCTTCGATATAGGGGATGATGCTCTCGATGAGATCGCGCTCGAAGAGGGGCACCTCGTCCATGAGGTTCTTCGTAGCGATGGAACCGTTAGGCATTACCACCACCATTGGCTGCATCTTACCCTCAGCCAGGAGGTTGTCGAGGATATTGCAAGCACAACCTACGCCGGGTTTTGCACCGAAATAGCTGTAGCGGGAGTTGTCGGGATTTACCACGATTTGCTCTACTACGATTTCGGGATCTATCATAATGAGTTTCAGGGCGTGACGGCCTGACGATACGTTTAGGGGGATTTCCAGCCAGCGAAGATTGTCGAACACCTCGTCGCGGCGCAGTTGCTTATGGCCATTCTTCCATCCGCTCAGTAGCAGATTGTTATGCGGAGGGAGAGCCTTGAGCACCTTAGATTGAGCAAGGTTATTAGATGTGTATTCCTGGAATTCGTCGTGCAGTCCCTGTCGGGCGTCAATCACTTGCATCGGTTCGTTATCAATCTGTATACCAAGGCGCAATCCGCGTGCTGGCAGAACGTCCTGTGTAGGCAGAATGCCGATGGCAACACCAGCCTCCATATCAATCTCATATTCCAACTTAGGGCCGTCGCCATTAGGATATTCCTTCATCACGTCCTTGGCACCCATGCAACCCTTGCCGCGACCCAGATCGGGCAGGATTATCCAACCATCCGACTTATGGCTATACTGCCAGGCCGGGATAGAATACTCCTTAGTATCACCCGAAGCACTCAAATCGTTTGCAATCTTGTAGCCCAACGTCATCGGGTGATAGTTTTTGTCGGGGATGCTCCACTTGGTATAGCCAATGTGGTTGTCGAGCATCATACCGTCCCACTTACCACCAGCCAGAACCTTATTATAATAATCGGTAAGTCGTTGATCTTTCGCCATCAAATCGTTCACGGTTATACTGTCGCCCACAGTGGCTGCGTTGTACATCATTGCCACGCCAGCACTTGCCACGGCGGGGTAGTACACCAACTGGTAGAAGGCATCCTGCGCCTCGGCTGGTATTTGCTCCTTCAGAGCCTCGCAACGCACTACCAACGATTGCCACAGGTTGTTAAGGTGCAGCATCTCCTCGTAGTTAAACAGTCCGGGCACCTGAACCTCGGGCTTGCGCCATAGGTTATATTTCGAGTATTTTGCTATGATGTCGGCTGTTTCCTTGGCAAATGCTTCGCCAAAAATACCACGGGTAAAACCTTCCAGCCATGCCTGTTCGTCGCCTGGTTGGATGGCATCGGGATTCCAGGCGTAGTGCATAATAAAGTCGATGGGCATCTCCTTGGGTTTCAAATCGCCCACATTGATAATCCAGATGCGGTCGATGCCCGATTGATAAGCCAGATTAAGTTGCTCGCGCAGTTTAGGTACGGTAGTGGTGTTTATCCAGCGATCGTTCCATGGTCCGCCATTCATATCAATGTGGTAGTAGAGCCCTAACCCACCCTTGCGTTTACGCTCAAAGTCGCGACCTTTACGGCGAATATAGCCCCAGTTGTTGTCGCAAAGCAACAGTGTAACATCATCGGGAACCGTAAATCCTGCATCGTAGTAACGCTGCACCTCAGTAAAAATAGCCCACAGCTGTGGCACGGCATCGGGACGTCCGTAGATATCCTTGATAATCTGTCGCTGACCATCGATTACCTTACCAAGAGTCTTGATATTCTCGGCATCATCGCCCTTTCCCATCGCTACGTCGCCATCGCCACGCATGCCTATGGTCACCAGATTGTCGTAAGCCTTATTACGCTCCATGCCCTCACGGAAGAACTGATCTACACGCTTGCTGTTCGATGCGTAATCCCATGGACCTACCTGCTGTTTGCGATGCAGGTATTCCTGATGCGAGCGCATCATCGGCTCGTGGTGACTGGTACCCATCACAATACCCATCTCGTCGGCCAAACGCGGACATTCCGGATCATCTTCGTTAAAGGCTGTAGCCCACATGGCAGGCCAGAAGTAGTTGGCCTTCAAACGAAGGAGAAGTTCAAATATGTGTTCGTAGGCTTTGGCATTCACACCACCAAAGTGGTTGGTACACCAGGTGCCGAACGAGGGCCACTCGTCGTTAATAAAAATGCCACGATATTTCACTTTAGGCGATGGCTGCACTATCCTGCCATCATCGTACCAAACCTCATCCTGATGCTTCACTGGGGCATCGGCCATCCAGTACCAAGGCGACACACCCATGCGCTGCGAAATCTCGTAGATGCCATAGATGGTGCCACGCTTGTCGCTGCCAGCAATCACCAGATGTTCATCCACCACATCAATCAGGTACGACTCCCACTGACCTTTTATATTACTAACATTAATTTTCTTTTGCTTAATCAGTTGGTCGATGATGTAGCTTTTGCCGATGGTACCCGCTATGATGGTCGACCCTAGGTTCTTACGCTCATGGGGCAACTTTCCAGCAGAGTATGTCGTCAGCAAGTCTACCTGTGCAGCCGTTCCTGTTACTTTCCGCACGTCGTCGGCAAGATTACGAGCAGCCCTAACCACACCTTTCCAATCATCATTATCAATAACAATCGTTGCTGTTTTACCTTGACTGGCAATACAAAACTTCGATTGTGCCATAGCCGTCCCAGCCAGTAGCACACAAAATAGCGTAAATAGTAATTTCTTCATGGCGGCAAAGGTACAACAATTAATTTAAAGCCACTTTCGAATATATTGCAATTTGTTTTTAATTTGTACCAAAAGCGCTAGGTTTTAGTAAGTTGCTATCTTTCTTACGTCATCTTCGAAAGAATCTTTGTTAACGGCGCGCGCCTTGAGTTTAGAGCGATAGGTATAGATCGTGGTAATGCTGGAGCGGAGAATATCGGCTATTTCCTGATTATCGCTGATGCCCAGGCGAATAAGGGCCAGGATACGCAGTTCGGTGGTCAGGCGCTTACTCTCGCCCTCGTTGAAGGCGAATGATTCATTGGGCAGGAGCAACTTATTGACCTCGATGATAAAATCGGGATAGATATTGAGGAATGCTTCATCGAAATTCTGATGGAACATACGGATACCACTGTTGATAAATTGTGAGCTTTTAAGTTCTGCATAGAGTTCTTCTAACTTCCTGTCGCGGGCAAGGCGGTTCAGTTGTTTGCTACGCTCCTCGCCTCGCTTAATCAGGTTACTGCTTAATTCGAGGAATCGGCCGATATACTCGTCTTTAATACGATTGGCCTCTTTCATCTGGCCATTGGCTGCCTGTATCTGCTCATTATGCGCGGTGAGTGCCTTGTTCATGGCCTCAATCTGCTGGCTGGCAGCCTTCTTCTTCCTTAACAGTCCCAATGTATAGGTCATAATACACAGCAGAACCAAGGTGATGAGCGAGATAGCCGCAAGATAAAGATAGGTGTGCTGCTGCGTAAGGGTGCGCTCGGCATCGTAGAGTTGCATAATCTGGGGGGCCATCCGGCCTACCTGCATCATGCGCAGACGACTGCCATAGAAACGCGCCTCAGTAATCGACTGAAAAAGATAGCGATAGGCCATATCGTTCTCACCGCGTGCGATGAGAATCTCGGAGAGCGAGCGGAGGGAGTTATTTTCGCGAATGGCACCCCGTTCGTCGCTGATAGCACTGAGCAGCAGATAATACTCCTGGTGTTCCTTGTCGTTCTTACACTGGTAGAAATAAGCCAGTGTGCAGGTAAGAATACTGTAGGCACGGCTACTCGTCTCCATTTTTTGCAGATAAGCTTCTATCATCTGAATAGATTTCTCTGGATTGCCCGTCTCGCACGTGTAGGTAGCGAGATTAAAAAGATAGTCGTAGCTGTCTTTAGGTGCGGTTTGGATAATCAGCTGGCGGTAATATTGTGCTTTTTGGATATAGTCGTGGAAATAGGGGGTAAACTGCGCCATCTCTGAGCGGTAGAGATTTAGTTCGCTCTGCTGGTTGTAAAAGGCCACACGTTGCTCATCGTTCAGCTTTTCAGGCTGGATTCCATCCAACAGGCGGCGGGCTCTGTCGAAAAGACCAGTTACCGAGAGGATGTGCGCCATACGGATGGCACTGGCTGCAAAGCGGTTATGATCGTCGGAATGGCGTAGGCGCTTTACATTCTTTTCGACGTAGAAAAAAGCGGAATCGAACTTGAAAGCCACATACTCATCGTATAGACGGAGGTTCAGATCATAAACCTGATCGTCGGTGAGCGACATACC
Organism: uncultured Prevotella sp.; assembly: GCA_905234145.1. GTDB lineage: Bacteria > Bacteroidota > Bacteroidia > Bacteroidales > Bacteroidaceae > Prevotella. Next base: position 31,407 of record CAJOGK010000018.1, read on the forward strand.
CTTTACGCCCTCCTTGATGGTCTTGATATGGTTTTCTTTTTCAACCGTCAGTTCATGATAGTGAACGATTAAACTGTCAAGCGTCTTATACAAGTGCTTGAAGTTACCTGCCGACACCTTGAAGGATAGCAGGCAAAGGACAGTCATCAACCAATAGTGCTTCATCATCAATTATTTGCTTTTTGTGCCGGCTACAAAGTTACATATTCTTTTTGAAACCACCAAATCTAAAACCTGAATTTTGGCCAAATACCGATTGATTTGATTTAGATTTTTCTGAGATATCTTTTTTGTAACCCATTTATTTTCAATTGCTTATATTTTTAAGCATTTAGATATTTGTTTGTCGCGCTTGGATGCTGCTTAAAATCGCTCTATCTTTGCCACCGAAATCGAAAATTCGAGCTATTGACGCATAATTTAATTAAAGTTAGATAATGAAAAGGTTAATTGTAGTTAGTTTGGTTATTGTTAGTTGTATCGTTGGTTTTGGCGTTACAACCTGTAATGCTAAAACAGTTGAGGTTTCTTCACCCGACGGCGCCGTGACGGTGGCTGTCGGTGTGAAGGCCCGTCAACCTTATTACACGGTCAGCTATCAGGGACGTGAACTTGTAAAGCCCTCTCGCCTGGGATTTCTGCTCGACGATGGAACGCTTGGTTCCAACACCAAGATGGGGTGTGTTACAAAGGATTCGAAAAACGAGACATGGACACAACTCTGGGGCGAGGATGAAACTGTTAGCAACCATTACAACGAACTGACAGTAAGGTTTAACGAACAGTCAGGCCGACAGATGCACGTGGTATTCCGCGTGTTTAACGACGGGTTCGGCTTTAGATATATTCTGCCAGAGGTATTAGCAGGTAAGACGTATTGTATTCAGGACGAATTGACCGAGATAACCTTGGCACACGATGCCAAGGCTTGGTCGATTCCTTCTAACCATACGGAATACTTTGAGGGTATCTACAAAGCTGATCTGCTGAGTCAAAAAGATGCGGTTTGTACACCTCTTACTATAGAATATGAGAAAGACCTCTTTCTGGCTATCCACGAAGCAGCGCTTGAGGATTATGCCAGTATCAACCTGACGCCACGAGTAGGAGAGGCAGGCGGTGTTCGTCTGCTGACGGCACTCACCCCTTGGCAGAATGGTGTAAAGGTGTATGCCAAAGGCGAACTGAAGAGTCCTTGGCGCACGATGATTATCAGTAAAACGGCCGGCGGTCTGCTTACCTCTCGGCTGATGCTGAACCTGAATGAGCCTTCTCGTATCGAAGATACTTCGTGGATAGAACCCGGACGCTACATTGGCATCTGGTGGAGTATCCACAAGAAGCAGAATACTTGGGAGATGGGGCCTGCCCACGGTGCGACAACCGAGAATGTAAAACGCTATATCGACTTTGCTGCCCGTCATGGTTTCAGTGGGGTACTGGCAGAAGGCTGGAACCCAGGTTGGGGACAGGGCGAAACGGTGACCTATCTGAAATCGTATCCTGATTTCGACTTAGAGGAAGTTTGCCGTTACGGTGCTTCTAAGGGTGTGCGCTTTATCGGTCATACAGAAACTTGGGGCAGGGCAGCCTTGCTGGAAAAGGAGATGGACGAGGCTTTTGCCAAATTCAGTCAGTTGGGCATCCGTGCCGTAAAGACGGGTTATGTAGGTCATTTGTTCGACGGCAAGGAACTGGCAAAGTCGCAGTATGGTATTCGCCATTATCGTCGCGTGATAGAATGTGCCGCTAAGCATCATATCATGATCGACAATCATGAGCCTGCCATGCCTACAGGTATTCAGCGCACATGGCCCAACCTGATGACACAGGAAGGTGTACGCGGACAGGAATACAACGCCTGGGACAGAAGAGGCGGTAATCCACCGGCACACACCGTAACACTGCCCTTTACACGCGGACTGGCCGGTCCTACTGACTTTACGCCAGCTATCTTTAACTTCTCGGAAATCGTTCCTGGTACACATCCCCATTCCACACTGGCTAAACAACTGGGTGAGTTTGTGGTGATTTACAGTCCGCTACAGATGGCGGCCGATGCCATTGAAAACTATGAGGGTCAACCAGCACTTACGTTTATCGAGAGTTGTCCTACCACCTGGAGCCAGATGGTCGTTCCGAATGGTGAGATAGGGAAATACATCACGATAGCCAGAAAAGAGCGTGGGGGCGATCGCTGGTTTATCGGAAGCATCACCAACGAGGAGGCTAGGAGCCTTTCGATTGCGCTCGACTTTCTGGATGCCGACACCACCTATAAGGCAATCATTTATGAAGATGGTCCTGATGCCGACTATGAGAAGAATCCTTATGCGATGACCATCCGACAGATAGAAGTTACGCGCGAGGATAAGCTGGAGCTGCGATTGGCTCGTAGCGGTGGTGCGGCCATAAGGATTGAGAAAATGAAAAAATAAATGTTCAGATATTAACTCTAATTTATTAATTAAATCCAACGAAAATGAAAAGAAAAAATGCGTTTTACCGTTTACTGTTATTCGTAGCGGTTATGTTTTTTGCCTTGGATGTTTCAGCACAGACCACGATTAGTGGTCATGTGAAGGATGACACTGGCGAAGGCGTCATAGGCGCCTCGGTCATGGTGAAGGGAACAACCAACGGCACGGTTACCGATTTCGACGGAAACTTCAGTTTGCAGTGTAAGCCTGGTGCCACACTGGTGTTTACCTACATTGGTTTCAACCCTCAGGAGTTGCCAGCCAAGAACGGTATGGAAGTAACCTTGAAAGAGGATGTGGCTCAGTTGAACGAGGTTGTGGTAGTGGGTTACGGCTCTCTGGCCAAGAAAGAAATCTCGAGCTCTGTGGTACAGATTAACAAAGACCAGTTTAACCAGGGTGCATTAAGCGACCCTATGGCGCTGATTGCCGGTAAGGTAGCTGGTTTGAACGTCGCTGCTAAAGCCGATGCGAACCCTAACGCAATGACGGATATCCAGGTACGTGGTGCCGGTTCGCTGACAGCAAGCAATGGTCCGCTGGTGGTTATCGACGGTATTGCCGGTGGTGACCTGCGTAACATCGCCACCCAGGATGTTGAGTCGATCACCGTCCTGAAGGATGCCGGCTCAGCTGCCATCTATGGTACACGTGGTGCCAACGGTGTGATTCTAGTAACAACGAAGAAAGGTTCTGGTACGGCTGGTGTAACGAACGTAACCTATGATAGCTATATCGCACTGAACTTCCAGAAGCCTCGCGTAAAAATTCTTTCTACCGATGAGTTTCGTCGTTCACGTCGCGGTCAGGACTATGGTGCTGATACGGATTGGTGGGGCGAGATTACACGTAAGACCAGCTACAGTCTGAACCAGTATATCTCTCTTGACTCTTCAACCAAGAACGGCTTTTTTGGCTTGTCGCTGAACTACAAGAAAGGTAACGGTATGGACATCGTTTCTGAGCGTGAGGAATATGGTGGCCGTTTCGTAGGCGAGCAGCGTGTGCTCAACGGACGTCTGCAGTTCAACTCTTCTCTCTCAGCCCGTAAGGTACACGAGAAGTGGGGTAACGACGGTCTGTTTGATACCGCCCTGACGATGAACCCAACGGTTCCTGTGAAGAATCCTGACGGTACCTACTATCAGCCTAATTCTCCTACAGACATTCACAACCCTGTGAACGACTTGTTAGAGAACGTCAGCAATGGTGATCGCGTTTATATATTAGGTAATGCAGACGTGAAGCTGAATATTCTCCAGCTGGAGCAGCATAACCTGAACACCTCATTGAGCTATGCTTTACAGTATAACGACCTGAAGGAAAACTTCTATACGCCAACGACCTCAAGTGAATCCTTCTGGAATGGCTACGCTGGTCGTGCACGCATTAATTACCAGAAGTGGTGGACAAACCGTCTGGAATGGCTCATTAACTACACGATGACCCTGAATGAGCACCAGCTGAAGGCCGTATTAGGCTATTCATGGGAGCGCTCTAAGTGGGAGCAGAGCGGTAATGAGAACAATAACTTTGTATACGATGCCCTCTCTTATCACGGCATTGGCAATGGTAGCTATCTGCGTGACGGTAAGGCCAACCTCTGGGCTGGTGCTTCAGAATCGACACTGATCGGTTTCTTCGGTCGTTTGAACTATAACTATAATGATATGATCTTCGCTTCTGCTTCTTTGCGTCGCGAGGGTAGCACAAAGTTCGGTGCCAACAAGAAGTGGGGTAGCTTCCCCTCAGGTTCTCTGGCTTGGGAAATCACAAAGACGCCATTTGCTCAGGGACTGACATCTGTCTTCCAGAGCTTGAAGCCTCGTGTATCTTATGGTGTAACAGGTCGTTCTGACTTCGGTGCTTATCAGAGTATCGCTACTTACAGCACACGTGGCGCTTATCTTATCGACAACCAGTGGATAAACGGCTATGCCCCATCGCTGAACGCCAACCCTGATCTGGCATGGGAGAAGTCGACAGCTTTCAACGTAGGTATAGACTTCGTGGCTGCGAACAGTCGCCTGCGTGGTAGCGTGGAGTATTTCGACCGTCGTTCAAAGGATTTGCTTTATAACTATACAGCACCACAGCCTCCGTTTATCTACAATACCATTCTGGTAAACGTAGGTACAACAAAGAATACGGGTGTGGAAGTAACAGTAGACTATGACGTGCTGGCAAAGACAGCCGTGAAGTGGACAACAGGCATTAACTGGAGTATGGGTTCAACCAAGTTGACCAAGCTCTCAAGTGAGGCTTATCAGATGGCTTACCTCGATTTGTATCAGAAACCAGGTCCTGGTACCAGTGAGTACTTCTTCCGTGTAGAGGAAGGTGGCAAGATCGGTCAGTTCTATGGCTATGAGCACGCCGGTATTGATGAAAACGGTCTCTTGCTGATTTATGACAACAATGGTAATGCTGTGCCTGCAGCACAGGCCGACCCTTCTTACAAGCGCGTCATTGGTAATGGTGCCCCCAAACATTTCCTGGCATGGACTAACACGCTGAGCTACAAGAACTGGGATTTGAGCATGCTCTTCCGTAGTGCACTCGGTTATGAGATTTTCAACATGCGCAAGTATGGCATGGGACTGAAGGGCGCCGGTACCGATAACGTACTGCGCACCGCTTACACCAAATATAATGATGTAAACTCTAGTGGTGGTATCATCTCAAGCTATTTCCTTGAGAATGGTAATTACTTTAAGCTCGACAATGTGACCGTGGGCTATACCTACACACCAAAGAGCCGTCAGCTCGTAGAGAGCCTGCGCGTCTATCTTACCGCAAAGAATCTCTTTACACTGACTCGCTATGAGGGTAACGACCCGTCTATTGTCACCTCTACAGGCATCACCCCGGGTGTTGATTCAAATAGTGCCTATCCACAGGCTACTCAGGTAAGTTTAGGCGTAACACTGCGCTTCCATTAATTGAGAAATGAAAATTGAAATTGATTATGATTATGAAAACAATCAAATATAGCATTATATCGATGGTTCTGGGACTGGGTCTGACGGCATGTACCGATCTTGATGAGAAGGTTTACGACCGTATCGACGCCAGTGTCTATTACCAGAACGAGGCCAGTGTAGAAGGTGCTGTGGCTGCTATTTACGGACAGACCTCACAGACCTTGGCTGGTGAGAATTTCTTCCATCTGTCAGAATATCCTGCCGACCAGATTACCTGGCGTGTATGGAACGGTGGACTTTGGGGCTGGGACGAGGCGATGAAGACCGTCTTATCATGGCACAGCTGGACATCAGAATCGACCATCATCAATAACGCATGGAATGGTGCCTGGACTGCTATCGGACTATCCAATCTGTTGCTGAGCGACCTTGAGAATCTGAGTGCCAGCAGTCTGGGCATGTCGGAGGAACGTTTGGCTCAGTATGTAGCTGAGGTGCGTACGATTCGCGCTTGGAACTACTATTGTATCTTTGAACTCTGGGGAGGCTCACTGCCACTCAACACGTCTGCTTCGAGTGAAGTGCCCGGTACGGCCGATCCAGACTGGAATACTTCATGTAAGAAGATCTATGACTTCATTGCCACAGAACTCGACGAGACCGTTAACGCATTGGCAATGGATGATGCTAATCATACGTTTGTAAATCGTGCCAATCAGGCAATGAACCGATTGCTGAAAGCCCGTCTGCTGCTCAATGCAGAGGTGTTTATCGGCGAAAAGCACTACGACGAGTGTGAGGCACTTTCTAAAGACATTATCACAGGTAAATATGGCAACTATGTCATCGACGATAACTATCGTAACCTCTACTCAATAGACAATGTAAAGAGTCCTGAGGTGATCTTTGCGCTGGCAGCTGAAGACGGACAGGGTGCTGCTAATGCGATCTCTAACGTTCGTACGATGGTAGGTATGTGGTACGGCTATGCCGACTACTTCTTGCAGAGCTACGACGGTATCGGTGCCTGGAACTGTGTGTGTCTGGTGCCTTCGTTCGATAACTCTGGTACCGTTCAACCTACAGGCGGCACTATCGGTGCGAAGTCTTTCCTTGACTACGGTGATAAGTTGGGTGCTCCTTACGAGCGCTTTGACGATCGCGATATCCGTAAACAGAACTATACCTACGACGTGGTCACAAAGACACATGGTCCTGGTATGTTCCTGAAAGGTGTGATACGTGCCAACTTCGGCACAGGCGACGTTCTGAAAGCCGATGCCGATCGCGACGGTCAGGATTTGGTTTACGTTGACCAGTTAGGAACATTCCTCAATCAGGGTCGTTCATTGGAAGTTGTAATGAGCCCTCGTTGGGGTGAAACGAATTCAGGCGTACGTCTGGTAAAATATCCGCTCTATCCGAATGATGATAAAGGTGGCTTTAAGAGTATCGACGATGTGCAGTTCCGTCTGTCAGAGGCTTACTACAATGTAGCTGAATGCGAGATGCGTAAGGGCAACAGCACAGAAGCCAAGAGTTATGTAGATGCAGTTCGTCAGCGCTATTTCAAGAACGCCGACCGTACATCAGCACTCAGTGTTCCTGGTCCTGGTTTCACTCAGTTCGATATGGACTGGATGCTTTCAGAGTGGGGTAAGGAATATCTGGGCGAGGGTAATCGCCGTCGTACTGATTTACGTCGTTTCGACAAGTTTACACAGGGTCAGTGGTGGTTCTGGGGGCGTGCTACAGAAGATGGCATCACACTGCCGGCTCAGCGTGATCGCAAATATGAGTGGTATCCATTGCCTCAGAGTGCAATCTCTGTAAATCCAGGACTGATTCAGAACCCGAACTATTAAGTAATTGAGAATTGACAATTGATAATTGAAGATTATTATGAATAAGAAAATATATAGTCTGTTACTGACACTGCTGGCCTTTACAGGCTTTATGAGCAGTTGTTCGAGCGATGAGGAGATCGTGTTTGATCACGAGCGCCAGCAATTTGAGACGCGTGCCGACCGTATTCTGCTGGAATTCATAGCACCTTTCGGTACTACCCCTGATGAGGAAATCTATATTACCGGTGCCTTCAATGGCGGCGAGGAAGCGATTGGCAATACGCAGTATCTGCTCATGAAAGCTGCTAAAAGTAATGAAAAGTGGGGTATCTATCTCGACCCAAGTACCTTCGAAGGAGGTAAGACACTGGCCGATGGTTTTAACTTCTACTCAAAGACGCAGGGTATGGAGTTTACCACAAAGGGAGAGGTTGCCCTTCACACTGATAATCCTGGCGTAGGAACGTGTACCAATATTTGGGGAGAGCGCTGGGAAGCCTACTACTGGCAGGGCGGCGAGGCACCAGAGCCAGAGCACGACGGTTTCGCTGTCTATGTAGATGACCAGACAGGTTGGGACGTACTGACTCTCTACATGTGGGGCGATGTGAATAACCTGAATGGTGAATGGCCCGGTATGAACGTTACCGGTACCTGGAATCACGACGGTGTAACCTGGAAGTACTTCGATATGGGTGCTGAGAATACTGGTCTGGTAGAGAACCTCATCTTTAATAATGGTGGCAACGGTGTGCAATTGGCAGACTTCAACTTTACCATCGACCGCCATATCTACCTGCGCATTACAGCCGACGGTGTAGAGGAGGTAGGACTGGAGCCTAGCGTTAGGCACGACGGCTATGCCGTATTCGTATACGATGAGACAGGTTGGGATGCCTTGACCCTCTACATGTGGGGTGATGTAAACAACCTGAACGGTGACTGGCCAGGTATGGAGGTTACTGGCGAGCAGACGGTTAACGGCTTGACTTATAAGTACTTTGATATGGGTGCAGCCAATACCGGTCTGGGCGAGAATCTTATCTTCAGCAATGCCGGTTCTTCTCAGTTAGCCGACTTTGCCTATACCATCGACCACGATGTCTATCTGTATATCACCACCAGTGGTGTAACAGAAATCGATCCAGCTACCTTCAAGCCTGGTGGCGTGACACCAGCCCCCGAGCCAGAACCACAACCTGCTGGCGAGACCGTCATCATCGCTGTGAAGAATAGCGTAGGTTATGCCGATCCTCACCTCTATGTATGGGGCGACAGTGAGGCTTGCGGCGGATGGCCTGGTGCTGCTCCCGTGAAGAAGACCGATAACGGCTGGTGCTTGTTCGAACTGCCTGCAAACGGTACTTTCAACCTGATACTTAACGACAATGGCAGTCCACAGGTAGACGGACCAGAGGTATTTACCAGCGGAAGTCATTTCTACGATGTTACTACAGAATGGACAGCGTCTGCAAATACCGTTACCATCCAGAACGAGGCAGGCTATGATGACCCACGTCTGTATGCCTGGGGCGATGGCGAGATCTATGGTGGCTGGCGTGGTATCAAGCCTAGCAGTAATGAGAATGGCAAACTGGTATTCCCATTGCCAAACGATGGCGGTACCTACAACCTGATTCTTAACGGTGAGGGCGACGGTGTACAGCAGGATATCGCAACGGTTGTTGCTAATCAGAGTTATTCGTTTACTGCGCAATAAGCTGTGAGTATGAAAAAAGCATTTCTGAATATTTGGACCCTTGCCACAGTGCTGATACTTTCAGCCTGTGGCGGGGGTGCCCAAAGTCTGCAGGTGGACAGCACGGTGCCTGTTAGCGACGAGAACCGTGTGATCTACCAGATGAACGTGGGTGCTTTCACATCTGAAGGTACATTCCAGGCTGCCATGCAGCGGTTGGACCGTCTTGACACCTTGGGTGTCGATATCATCTGGCTGATGCCGATTTATCCTCGTGGAGAAACCATGCACAGCCCATACGCTGCGATGGACTATAAGGCCGTTAATCCTTCCTATGGAACGATAGACGATGTAAAGGCCTTCGTATCACGTGCCCATGAACTTGGCATGAAGGTATGGCTCGACTGGGTACCTAACCATGTGGCTCAGGAGAACCCTTGGGTTGAAACCCATCCAGACTATTTCACACGCGATGCCAAAGGACAGATGATTCACCCTCATGGTTGGGGCGATGTGCTGGAGCTGAACTATCAGAATCCGGAGTTGGTAAATGAGGTAAACTCAGCCTTGAAGTTCTGGATTGAGACTTGCGACGTGGACGGCTATCGTTGCGACTATCTGTCGAGTCCTACCATCCCTGTCAGCTACTGGCAGGATATCATAGCCCAACTGAAGAGTTTCGTACCAGGCAAGAAGATAGAGATGATGAGCGAAACGGATATTACCGATTGCCATAACCAGCGAATCGACTCTTGTGGTTTCGACTACGATTATGCCTGGAATCTGCAGGGCTCTATCGCCCGTTTGTGCAGAAAGGGTTTTAAAGCCGATACGCTCAAGCAGATATGTGAGCGCTTCTTAGAGAAGTCTGCGAAGATAAAGAATCGCCGTATGGTATATCTTACCAATCACGATCAGAACTACAACGACGGTGGCAACACCCTGAAGCAGTTCTATGGCGAAAACCGCTATGGTCTTACCGTATTAGAATTTACCTTCTACGGCATGCCGCTTATCTATAACGGACAAGAGATAGGCGACCCTGACACCCTGAACTATTTTACTGATGCAAAGGTTAAGTGGCAGTTAGTAGACAGGAAGATGCTCAACACCGTTCGTACGTTGATAGCACTCCACCATCAGCAGCTCTCGCTGGCAGCTGACGCACCTGTGGAATTTATGAATACAAGCAATGCTGATGTGCTGGCATGGCGACGTGGCGATGTAGTAGCTGTGGTCAATTTTGCTGAAAGTGATGTAGCAGTCACTATTGAGGGACTGGTATCGGGCTCTTACGACCAGCAACTATGCAGTGCTACCATCCTGGATGGGCCTACACATCAGACAATCTCTCTTGACGCGTCGACCCCAATCTCTCTCGAGACAAAGGGTTATGCGGTTTATGTCAAACAGTAATCACCTGCTTCATCAAAAAAGGAATTACTGTAAATAGAGTACTCAATAGGGGCTGGCTGCTCTGAGAAGAATGGTCGCCCCACTTTTTTAGTTGATAGTTGAAAGTTGATAGTTATGATGACTAATGTATTTAAAAAGCCTTTGATGCTTTTGTTGGTAGCAGTTTGCATGGCGGCAAACAGCTTTGCGGCTGATTATGTAGATGATATTAATCGTTCGACAGAGAAGCGTCCAGAGGGCCGGCGTGTGATTTACGAAATGAATGTAGGGATGTTTACCCAGGCCGGCACCTTTGCAGCTGCCCAGGCTCAGCTCGATGAATTGAAAACGTTGGGTGTCGATATCGTGTGGCTGATGCCCATCTATCCCAGAGGCGGTGGTATCAATAGTCCCTATGCTGCCACAAACTTCCAGAAGACCAATCCTAAATACGGTTCGATAGCCGACTTGAAAGCTTTCGTAGACCGTGCGCACGAGTTACAGATGGAAGTGTGGCTCGACTGGGTGCCTAACCATACTGCTACCGATGCCGAATGGGTAACTTCTCACCCTGAATACTATGCGACAAGCGGCGGCAAGATGATTCACCCGAATAACTATGGCGACGTGTGGCAACTCGACTATAGCAACCCTGACTTGGTGAATGCCATGAACGACTGTCTGAAGTTCTGGATAGATCAGGCAGATATCGACGGCTATCGCTGCGACTATATCAGTAGTCCGTGTATTCCTGCTTCGTATTGGGAGAATACCATCCCTATGATAAAGTCGTATAAGGCAGGTAAGACCATTTCCTTTTTAGGCGAAGCCGATATCGCCTCGGATGCAACACGCTTAAAGAATGTAGGTTTCGATTACGACTATGCCTGGCAGTTCCAGTCGAGCTTGGCCAACTATGGCTCTGCCGGCAATAACTCAGCCCGTCTGAAGGCGTTTGCGAATACACTGCTGACGTCATCGGCCACTATTGGTTTCGGAAGAATGCTTTATGTCACCAATCACGACCAGAACTTTAATGAAAGTAAGAAGACACTGACGCAAAAGTATGGCGACAACCGCTATCCGCTTACAGTGTTTGCTTATACCGTCTATGGCATGCCGCTTGTTTATAATGGTCAGGAAACAGGCGGCAATCAGGCGCTCGACTATTTCAACGACACGAAGATAGACTGGCATGCCAAGGATGATAAGATGCGTAACACGCTTCGCACACTCTTTGCCCTGAAACACGACGTACCGGCACTTAGCGATGCCAAAAACGCAGCTGATAACCCCGAGGTGACTTTCCTCACCGTTACTGGCCATACAGGCGTACTGGCTTATACGCGCAAAAGCGGTGATAGCGAGGTACTGGTACTGCTCAATATGGCCACGACGCCAGCTCAGGTTACTCTCTCAGGTTTAAATACAGGCGACTGGAGCTTGTGGCTCAACAGCGAGCACATTGCTGAAGGCACAAGTCGCAAGCAGGTTTCACTCTCTATAGATACTTCTTTCTCGCTTGAGGCGAAAGGCTATCGTGTGTATGTGAGAGGTACATACCCGGAGCAAGACGCTGTTACAGGCATCCGTCGTGTCGTCTCTGCTGCGGCTGAAAACGACCGTTGGTATGACCTGAGTGGCCGGAACATCCAAACCCCAACTCAACCTGGCATATACATCCATAACGGGAAGAAAAGAGTGATTAATTGATGGCGCTGTACCATTCCAAAAGCTTAATGTCCTCATTGAGCTTCAATCTTACTGCTAAATAACCCCAATATAGAAATAATTCTAAAGGTTTTGGAAATAATTTGGTTTATATTGTATTTTTTCCTATCTTTGCGGCATCATAGGGAAATTCAGTTATATTATATCATATGAAGAAACTATTAACTATCGTTGTAAGTCTGTTTCTAATGACAAATGTTCAGGTAGAAGCAGCTGATTTTGAAACAGCAACTGCTGCTGTGAAAAATATGGGACTGGGTTGGAATCTTGGCAATACGCTGGAGGCCAACAGACAGTCGGTAACTACTGATGTGACAAGTCCAGACTATTGGGGACAGCAAGGACTGGAGTCGGAAACCTGCTGGGGACAGTATGTTACCCGCCCAGAGCTACTCAAAATGATGAAGGATGCCGGTTTTGGTGCTATCCGTGTTCCTGTTACTTGGTATAACCACATGGACAAGGACGGCAACGTAAATGCTGAATGGATGGCGCGCGTTCACGAAGTGGTAGACTATGTGATTAATCAGGGCATGTATTGTATTCTGAATGTCCATCACGATACAGGTGATGATAATGATAGCTATAAATCATGGATAAAAGCTGACGGGGCATACTATGAAGCCTACAAGGGTCGATTTGAAAAGCTTTGGAAACAAATCGCAGAGGAGTTTAAAAACTACGACCAGCATTTGTTGTTCGAAGCTTACAATGAAATGTTGGATGCGAAAGACACTTGGAATGAGCCAGCAGACAAGACTGACGGCTATACTGCCATCAATAACTATGCCAAGAGTTTTGTCAATGTCGTGCGTGCTACAGGCGGTAACAATGCTCAACGTAATCTGGTCATTAACACTTATTGTGCTGGTAATGGCTCAACAACAATGAATGCGTTGGAGTTGCCTGAGAAAACTGGCCACATAGCTTTTCAGATACATAACTATCCTGACTGGCAGAATGAAACCCATGCTCGTGAATTGGTCGACGGACTCATCAGTGATATCAAGAGCAATCTTATTAGCAAGGGAGCACCAGTCATTATCGGTGAATATGCAACATTAAGCACATGGTACGATGTGAACCGCGAGGTAGCTTTCTACGCGATGGATTATTTTATCAAGAAGACGAAGGAAGAAGGCATTGGTACTTTCTATTGGATGGGGCTTACTGAAGGTGCGGCTCGTTTGTTCCCTGCCTTCCATCAGGCTGACTTGGCTAAGGTATTACTTCAAGCCTATCATGGTAGTGACTATGATCCTGTCCTGCCTGTACGAAGCGATTACAATAATACTTATATCTCGGCTACTGTAGGTTTTGAACAGGAGTGGTCGGAATTCAATATCTTTACAGGTACGATGTCGGCTTCGGATTATTCTGCCATAGAATTAGAACTGGCAGAGGCACCAGCCAAAGGCGCATTACAATATAAGGTATATGGATCATCGGAAAAATTCCAGAAAATAGAGACGGCGAATAGTAAACTGAGTTTGACGACGGCCATGGGCTCCATCAAACAAATTACGCTGCAGTGGTGCTTAAAATCAAAGGGCAGTGTTAAGGTGAAGAGTATCTGGTTGGTGAAGAAAGACGGTACTAAGATTCCAAGCGATCCCAGTGTCTTTTGGGGTTGCACCATGTCGGATGTAACCCTTATTACTCTACCAACAGGTGTTAATAGTATAAAGATGGATGCCGAAAAGGGCGATGGTTATATGTACGACCTGAATGGCCGCCGCTTACAGCAACCTTCAAAAGGTATTACTATTAAGAACGGTAAGAAGTACTTCGGTAATTAAGTTTATTTCTACATAATAAAAAGAGCGCCCGCTGCAATAACGGGCGCTCTCTTTGTTATCGTAGTTCCTTATTTAAAGAACAGTTTTTCTACACTATAGCCTGAACCCGTGAAGAGCAAATGTTGTACATCCACAAGGTCTAACAAAGGATCGCCTGCGAGTGTAACAGCCAGTGAGTAGGTGCCATCACCATTGAGCAATTCATTGCCTGGGAAGATGTCGTCGCCAGTCCATGTAGAGCTCCACCAACCAGAGGTAACACGAATCTGAGGACTATCACCCTTGATGACGGCATAGAAGGTTTCAGTCTTCATTCTCTCCCATATATCCATTGGGAACGCATAGCACTCTTCGCCTGTCTTGCCTTCTTCAGAAGCAAAGCGATATTCGCTACCCCAACTTGTTGCACCGATTGTGCCGCCGTTCTCCCAGAATACATCCTCAGTGTCTCCTGCGCCACCAGGAACGAGTTCAATGAAGTAGATGTCCTCTACTGAGTAGCCTGAACCCGTGAAGAGCAAATGTTGTACATCCACAAGGTCTAACAAAGGATCGCCTGCGAGTGTAACAGCCAGTGAGTAGGTGCCATCACCATTG
>CAJOGK010000019.1 GCA_905234145.1 uncultured Prevotella sp.
TCACCCTGCGTCACCAGTTAAATCTTCTGAAACCCCTTTAAAACTGTATGTGCCATCATGTGGCAAATAAAAATATCGGACAAGTGATGAAGTCAGGAAATAGTGGCACATAACTCTTCAGGTCATTGGTTATGAACTGATCAAATCCTTGAATGATTCTTTTACCAAGTGTTTGAAAGAATTCCATTATGGCCTTGTCCAGGTTTGGGTTTCATAGAACATAGCGACATAGCCACGAACCTTCAGTTTGTTGCCATCGAGCCAGATAGAACACTTATAGGTTTTGCCGTTCTTTGGATTGTAGATTCGACCACCTTCGGTTAACCACTTGCCAATAATGCTCTGAAGAAAAAATGAAATAACCTAATCTTATGTATGAAAAACTAGTTTTCTTTTGGTATTTCGCCGTATTTGCAGTACCTTTGCAGCAAAATAAAGCGCAAGACTCTATGCAAGCAATTATCTTAGCGGCAGGAATGGGCCGCAGACTGGGAGCACTGACAAGCGAGAATACCAAATGTATGGTGAAGGTAAACGGTGTAAGACTGATAGACCGTTTGCTGGGGCAACTCGCAACATTACAACTGAAAAGAGTGATTATCGTGGTAGGTTATCAGGGACAAAAACTGATAGACCACGTTAAGGAATGGAATAAGGAGAATGGAGGATTGAAAATCGAGTTCTTCGAAAATCCTATCTACGACAAGACAAATAACATTTACTCGCTCTCGATCGTAAAGGATCAGTTGCAAAAGGATGATACGCTCCTGATAGAGAGCGACCTGATTTTCAGCGACCGACTATTCCCCATGATTCTTGAGAACCCCTGCCCTAACCTCGCGCTTGTGGCAAAGTACGAGTCGTGGATGGACGGTACGATGGTAAGACTGGACGAAGACCTGCACATCGTGAACTTTATCTCGAAAGACGCCTTCGACTATGCCGACGTGGACAGCTATTATAAAACTGTGAATATCTATAAGTTCAGTCGTGAGTTCTTGCAGCATCAGTACGTGCCCTTCCTTGATGCCTATACCAAGGCGGTGGGCAACAATGAGTATTACGAGAACGTATTGCGCATTATCTCGATGCTGAACAGCCATCATATAAAGGCTTTGCCTATCGGACAAGAGAAGTGGTACGAGATAGACGACAAGCAGGACCTCGACATCGCAGAGGCGATTTTTGCAGACGATAACCACGTGTTGAGGAAATACTACGGACGCTTTGGCGGATTCTGGCGTTTCCCACAGATGCTCGACTTCTGCTATCTGGTAAACCCCTACTTCCCATCAAAGCGCATGAAAGACGAGCTCCGCAGCAACTTCGATACCCTGCTGACGGAATACCCCTCGGGCATGAAGGTAAATACGCTTATCGCCAGCAAGTGCTTCGGGGTAAGCGAGCCTTATATCGTACCAGGAAACGGTGCTGCAGAACTCATCAAGATTCTGATGGAAGATACAAAACTCAAAGTAGGTTTTATTCGTCCAACCTTTGAGGAATACCCAAACAGATACGACAAAGATTCGCAGATAACCTTTGTGCCACAAAACGAGGACTATCGCTATACTGCTGACGACCTGATGGCATTCTTTGCTGACAAGGAAATCAGTCAGCTGATGCTTATCAATCCCGATAACCCCACGGGCAACTTTATCCCCAAGAAGGATGTGCTACGGCTCGCCCAGTGGTGCGAAGAGCGCAAAATACGCCTCGTGGTAGATGAGAGTTTTGTAGATTTCAGCAAGGACTATGCGACTAATTCACTACTCTCTGACGAAATTCTGGAAGCTTACCCCCACATGGCCGTGATGAAGAGTATCTCGAAGAGCTATGGCGTGCCAGGCTTGCGCTTGGGTATCCTCGCCTCTGCTGATTGGGAACTCATCGAACGCATCAAGAAAGAGGTATCTATTTGGAACCTTAACTCGTTTGCAGAGTTCTTCATGCAGATATACAACAAGCACGAGAAGGACTACCAGAAAGCCTGCGAGAAGTTTTTGGCAGAGCGTGACAGCTTTGAAAAGGCCTTGCGCACGATACCTTTCCTCCATGTGATGCCCTCGCAGGCCAATTACTTCCTTTGTGAGATATTGCCACCATATACGGCAAAAGAAATCGTGATTTACATGCTTAGAAAGCATAACATCCTGACACGCGATTGCAGCTTGAAGCCTGGTCTGAAGCCTGATAAACAATACATGCGCATCGCCGTAAGAAATCACGAAGATAACACGCGACTGGTAGAGGCGCTGAAAGAAATGATGAAATGAAAAAGGTGTGTATCTGTGGTGGGGGCAATCTGGGCCATGTGGTAACGGGGTTTCTCGCTGCCCATCAGGATTGTGAGGTATCGCTATTGACACGCCACCCTGAACGCTGGCAGCATCAGTTGGAAATCAGCACACCTGAGGGAGAAAAGCTTCAGGGTACTATTCAACACACTACCTCTAACCCAGCAGAAGTGATTCCAGAAGCAGACATCGTCTTGTTCTGTCTGCCTGGTTTCTCTATCCGAGAGGAATTAAAACTGATTCGACCACATCTTTCTGCAAAGACAGCTGTAGGTACCGTGGTTAGTAGTACGGGGTTCTTCTTCGAGGCGATGGCCATCCTACCCGATACGACGCCACTCTTTGGTTTTCAGCGTGTGCCCTTTATCGCACGAACCATAGAATATGGTCGTTCTGCAGCCTTGCTTGGCTATAAGCCTACACTCCATGTAGCCATCGAACAAACGGCGGAGAAAGAGCCCTTGCGGGCACTAATAGAACAATTGCTGCATACGCCCACCGTACTGATGCAGAGCCATTACGAGGTAAGTTTGACGAACAGCAACCCCCTGCTACACCCCTCAAGACTCTACGCCATGTGGAAAGATTGGCATGAGGGCATGGTGTATCCGGAACATTCACTATTTTATGAGCAATGGACGGACGAGGCCTCTCAGCTATTAATTGATATGGATCGCGAGTTCTTTGCGTTACTCAATGTTTTGCCCGTGCGCAAGGGTAGCATTCCCACGATTCTCGACTATTATGAAAGTACGGATGCGGCTTCGCTCACCCGAAAGCTGCAATCGATAGAGGCTTTTAAGGGCATCCGCTCGCCCATGAAGCAGGTAGAGGGTGGCTTTATTCCCGATATCGATAGTCGCTATTTTACCGAGGACTTCCCCTATGGCTTGCGCATTATCCAGCAACTAGCCCGAAAGCACCATATCGCCACCCCTGTCATCGACAAAGTGATGGCTTGGGGCCTGCGTATACGATTCAACCCTGAGGGCTCTCTGCTGCGTCGCCAACAGATGCGCATGCTGGAGATATTATTAGAGGTAGATAAGATCTGCAAGAAGCACGACATCCCTTATTGGCTCAGTAGTGGTACGCTGATAGGCGCCATGCGCCACGATGGGTTTATCCCCTGGGACGATGACCTAGATATTGAGATGCTACGCAAAGATTACGTGCGGCTGATGGCGATTTTACCCAAAGAACTACCTTCATGGCTCGCCCTGCAAAATAGCGATACAGACCCGAACTACTTCTACTTCTATGCCAAGGTGCGCGATAGGCGCTCAAAAATGCTGGAACAGAACTGCTACGACCGCTTGTGGCAAGAGCAGGGTATCTATATAGATATCTTCCCTATGGAGCAACACCCCATCTGGTTGCATAAATTCACGGAGAAGTCCGTAGGCCACATGTATAAGATATGGCGTACGAGTACCGATGACGAAAAGGCGATCCGCAAGGTGCGTCGCATCTTTGATATTAATAATAAGGTGGTATTCCCCCTTCTTCGTGGCATCTGCAAATTACTGCCCGGTAAGGTGATTACAAGTGGCATGGGTATTCCTTTCCATAATCCACGCTATCTTGACGAGATATTCCCACTCACCACGCATGCTTTTGAAGGACATCAGTTGCCCGTACCAGGTAATGCTGATGCTCACTTGCGCCATATTTTTGGCGACTATATGCAATTACCCGATTTAAATAAACTCGCACTTCATGTCGGAAAACTTGAATTCTTTGCATAGCAAAGCGGCAGAGCCGAGCGCTTTGATTAAGAAACCCCGTATGGGGTGGCTCGATGCACTACGAGGCTTTACGATGCTCCTTGTGGTGACTAACCATGTGGCCTTGAAGTCGTTTGGCATGCAGATTCGCTGGTCGGCTGCACTCCAGTTCTTCTTGTTGTTCCGCATGCCATTGTTCTTTTTCATCAGTGGTTTCCTGGCTTACAAGGCAAGTCGTATCTGGAATGGTCAGACATTGCGCGAGCTATCGCTCAAGAAGTTCAAGGTGCAGATCATTCCCACGGTGGTGTTCTTCCTGCTTTACTTGGCGATGATTCCCAGCGATCCCTTTGCAAAGAGCTTTTCCGACGCCATCGCCTCATCGATGAAAGCAGGCTATTGGTTTACGCTCGTGCTGCTCTACATGTTGCTTACCTATTATGTATTCTCGTATGTGGAGAGCAAGTTGCGCCTATCGTGGATAGCGATTACGGGACTCTTTATCATCTCACTGGGATTCTTCGAGACTTGCTATCTGCCTCGCTACTTCTCATGGGGCTTGGGTCATAAGGGTCCTCAGAACGAATTCCTCAGCTATACCAGTCTTGTGGAGATGATGCGCTACTTCCCCTTCTTCCTCTATGGAAATATCGTGCACCGCTATTGGGACAAGGCCCAGAAGCTGATGGACTGCTCGTGGTGTTTCCCCGTAGTAACGGTATTGGCGATAGTCTGTACGCTCGATGTTATCGTATGGCACAATCTGCGTCGCGAGTGGGCATCTATCCCCCATACGCTGGCTATGTTCTTGCTGCTTTCGATGGTCTTTATGTTTTTCAGGTACTATCAGGACTCCTTCTCAGAAAAAACGGTGATAGGCCGTAGTCTTCAGTTCATAGGTCGACGTACGCTAGATATCTATCTGCTGCACTATTTCTTCCTGCCCAAGATGACAGCAGTAGGTGCTTACTTCCAAACAAATCGCCATAACTTTATCCTCGACACCACCGCATCGCTTGCCATCGCACTCGTTGTGGTAGGCTTCTGTGTGATTACCTCCCAACTACTGCGTGTGAGTCCCTTCTTTAAGAAATATTTATTTGGACGCTAATTTTTCTTTGGCCTGATATTCTGCAGGTGTCATGCCAATGCTCTTCTTGAATACCGTCTGGAAATAGTTACGCGTGGTAAACCCACAATTCTCGGCTATAATATCATTCGACCACTCCGGATGAGCCTTTAATAGTTTCTTGGCCTCTTCGATACGCAAATGCGTCAACCAAGGATTAAAGAGTTCGTAGGGGGTGGTTTTAAGCCAGGCTGAGAGTTGATATCTGGGCTTGTGCATTTCATTGGCAGCTGTTTGCATGGTGATGCCACTATGCAGATGACCACCCATAGCAACCCATTCTTCGACGGCCTTTGCCACCTGCTGATAATCGGCATCGGAAAGCATCATAGAACTTGAGCCACTATCCGTTTTTGATTCATGGGCATTCTGTTCTGCAAGCTGAACCTGTTGCGCATCGGCACTTACACCAAAACAGATGAAATTAAAGACGTTGAAGAAGAGAAAGGTAAAAATGACGATGCCATAAATACCATAGATGCTCGAGGAAGAAAAGATCAGCACGGGCAAAGCTAGTGCTATCAGCAACATCATACCCATACTATACATCGATAACCAACGCACAAGTTGAGCCTTATCGTAGTCGTAGTAGTTGTCGAGCGTACGTTTTATGCGTATATAATCCAAATATTGCAGCACAAAATAATAGATAAGCATCGCAATGAATATCAAAACCGATATACGTTCGCCCCAAATGAGTGCTTTTGTCTCTGTGAGCAAAGAAACACCATTGATAATAGCAGGGACCACCAATAAGGCAATGATAATAGCATAAGCCACCATACCCATCAACCATTCCTTACGACGAATAGCACCCTGACGCTGCAAATAAAGTATAGCTATATTTATGAAGTAGCAAGCAAGCGGAAAGAAAAGCAGATTGACCAAAGCACCCTGAGTGATACCTGACTCACGGAAATGCATCGTAAATTGCAGGAAAAAGTGAATAGCCAATAGACCTGTGCCTCCAGCCATTAACCAGCGGGCCCTGTTAAAAACAGCATTTCCCTTTGTCTGGTTAATCTCCAGAAACAACAGATAGATGGTCATCATACTAGTAAGCAACAACAGACCAAACTGTATTTCCTCTAGCTTAATCATTCGTTTGTATTTAACTAATCGTGGGCAAAGTTACGAAGAAATGGGCTAAAAAACAAGTTTTACTGTACAAAATCACACATTTTTTACACTAAAACGAGTGTTTTTATACACCAAACCCGGATATTATACACTTTTCTTCAGAAATAATTTCTATCTTTGCCATCGATAATCATCTATAAACCCCAACCATCAAAATGATAGAACAACAATTATATTCGGTGGTTTTGTTCCTTGCAGGAATAGTAAATTTAGTGATGGCTGCAATATTGCTACAAAACAGCTATTACTACAAAGACTATCCTACATATCGACGTGCTCGCATTCTCACAGCATTATGTCTGGCCGTATTCGGTATCGGATTTTTTATGCACCACTGTTACCAATGGCGCTTCTCATGGCCCTATGCAGCAACGGCTCTCACGGTTACCTATTTCCATCTAGGAGGAACTTTACTGGGAGATAGCCATACCTCGCTCTTGAACCCTGCCTATCTGAATCGGAGCGTCGCCTTGCGCGATACCATTGCTTTGGCATCCAGTATCTTTATCATCTGGACGGGGGCTTTTACAGACAGCATTATTTGTATCGGATTGGGCATTAGTGTTTTCTTAATCCACATTTTCTATCTCGTTTACATCTTCTATAGCACTTTCTTCCGTGTAAGAGATGGCTTACTAGAGATGAAACAGGGCTCAGTAGCCCAGTTTGTTCACTGGATGCTCTTGTCATGCCATCTTATTATCGGCTTTGGCATCGGTAGTATCGTGTTTACCGCTTTATTACCCAACGCCATCTGGCCCTATACCTTACTCCTTTCTGTGGGGTCAGCGGTGTTTATCTATATTTTCTACTCTCTCACAGAATATGGCGCAGTGATTGATTCTGCCACAAATGCCACAGAAGATCTTGCAGAAAAAGAAATTAAAAGCACAAGATATGAAATATCAACTAAACATTAAAATATTAGGTTTAACCATGATGCTGCTGGCGATGACACCCACGGCATTGAAGGCAGAGAAGTTTGTGTTTACCACAGCATGGACGGCACAAGCTGAATTTGCCGGCTATTACATTGCAAAAGAAAAGGGGTTTTATCGCGAGCAAGGTTTGGATGTTGTGATTCAGCATCCTTCGTTGACAAGCACGACCTTTAATCGTTTGCAATCCGACCAGTGTAATGCAGCCATGATCTCCATGATGTCAGCTATGGATTTCATCGCTCAGGGAATCCCCTTGGTGAATATCTTCCAGGAGTCGATGAACAGTAGCAACATCCTTGTATCGCGATGGGATATCAGTCCGTTGAAGATGAAAGGCAAAAAAGTGGCCATCTTTAATTCCGACCCAAACTATCTTGCCATCATCATGAGTAAGAAAGAAGGTATGGACTACGAATGGGTGCGCTTTACCAGTCATATCAATCTGTTTCTCTCGGGTGCTATTGATGCCACGATGGTGGTTAGTTACAATGAATATTACCAATTGATGCAAGCAGGCTTCAAAATGTCGGAAGAGAACATCTATCGCTTTAGCGAACATGGTTTTAACATCCAAGAGAATGGTGTTTACGTAAAACGTGACTATTTCCTGACGCATCGTGAGACATGTCAGAAATTTGCCACCGCCACCAGCAAGGGATGGGAGTGGGTAGCAGCTCACCCTGATGAGGCATTGGAAATAGTGATGAAATATGTGCGAAAATATAATGCCCCTACCAATCGGGTGATGCAGAAACTGATGTTAAAGGAATGTCTGCGCTTACAATTAGATCCTGATTCCAAGCAAAGGGAGTTCCGAGTACGCCCCGACATGGTAGAGAAGGCTTCTCAATTAATGCTTGAGTACGGTATGTTGAAAAGACGTGTTACCTATAAAGAACTGATAGGCCAATGAGAAAGATCTCGAACTTATTCCGTTTCTCACTCTCAGCACGACTCAGTCTGTCGGTTGTCACCTTGGCGGCCATCATCTTTTTGGCGATTTTCAGCCTGATGTTTACTGAAACACGTGAGCTCATAAAGAAAGAAGCATGGGGAAAAGCCACGCAAACACTCGACGGCACAGTGATGCACATCGACAATACGTTACATCAGGTGGAAGTGGCATCGGACAATATGCTAAAAGTGATTGAGCAGAATCTCGATAAACCCGACAATATGTTCGACTATAGCCGTCAGGTACTAGAGAGCAACCCTAATCTTACAGGATGCAGTATTTCTTTCGAACCTTTTTATTTTAAAGATAAAGGGCGCTATTTCTCTGCCTATTCTTATAACGATGGCAACAGCATACAGACAGAACAGGAGGGAACCGATAACTACCAGTATCATTTTATGGATTGGTATCTGATACCTAAGTTGCTTGATCGCCCTTACTGGATAGAACCTTTCATGGAAGATGCGATTGAGGGTATTATCGTGAAGGATATTTTCTCTTCTTACAGTCGACCCATCCATGACAAAGAAGGTCAAGTAGTTGGCACCTTCTCGCTCGATATTTGCCTCGACTGGTTCGCCCAAACCATTTCTGCAGCTAAGCCCTACCCTCATTCATACAGTGTTATGCTAGGCAGAGGAGGTACGTATCTCGTGCATCCTGATAGCACAAAACTGTTTTATGAGACCGTCTTTACACAGACCCTTGAGAAACCAGATTCTATGATAACGCTGATGGGCGAATCGATGATAGCCGGAGAGAGCGGGCACAAAACAATTACGCTTAATGGCGAGGTGTGCCACGTGTTCTACCGACCATTCAAGAATACTGGATGGAGTGTAGCCATTGTTTGTCCCGAAAGCGATATTTACGAGGGCTACAATCTACTGAAGAGTGCTGTACAAATGATTACCCTTATTGGCTTGCTCATTCTGCTTGCAGTCTGCTGGATTGTTGTAAAGAATCGTCTGCATCCACTTACGAATCTTGCCAAAACCACGCAGCTTATCAGTAATGGAGAATTTTCAAATGTGATACCAGAAAGCCATAGCAATGACGAAATCGGGCAATTACAGCGTACTTTCAAGTCGATGCAACGGTCGTTAAGAAACTATATTCAGGAAGTACGGCAACAGACAGAGACGCTTGAACAGCAAAATATAGAATTACAGGAAGCCTACGAACGCTCCAAAGAAGAGGAGCGTGTAAAGTCGAAGGTACTTCACAAGATGTCGGATAAGATGTTGGAGCCCGTTAATGATATCACTACTAATGCGCATGTCGTTTGTGAGAAACGTCACAAAATGACTGATCAGGAAGTCAACGCTATGGTTGATAAGATTTTAGAAAGTACCAGGCAAGTTACCTTGCTACTAGACAAAATGATTATATGAATGCAATAGTACAACGTTTACGGCAATCACTATCGCTTCGCCTAAGTCTTTGGATTCTGGGCATTGTAGTGGTTATCTTCATCATAACCATCGGATTCCTTTTCCATCGCACCAAAGAGTCTGTACGCCAAGGAGCCATCGATCAAGCCTCGCAGATGCTTAATAATAACATGCAGCACTTGATAGGAATCCTCAACGAAATAGAGGTGGCTACAGATAATTCCGATTGGCTTGTCATGCAGAACCTACAGCCGGAATCCATATTAGCACTCTCACGACAAATCCTGGAGCTGAACCCCAATCTCTTCGGATGTAGCATCGCGTTCGTACCCAATTTCTTCGAAGATCAGGGTAAGTATTTCTCTGCCTATTCATCAAATGATAACGGCCATTTGGAAACAGAGCAGGAAGGCAACGATGACTACAACTATTTTGAGATGGATTGGTATAAAGAGCCCATGAAGCTACAAAAGCCCTGCTGGGTAGACCCTTTTCGCGATTATAGCCCTGATGGCATTGTTACAAGAGACATGATTGCTTCTTATTGCAAGCCTCTCATTACTGCTGATGGTCGCTGTATTGGTGTTATCTCATCGGATATCTCGCATCGCAGACTAACGCAAGCATTCGCGTCTGAATGGATTTATCAGCATTCCTATTACATGCTGATAGGTAAATCGAAACAGCTTATTGCATCAAGCAGTGAGCACCCCTCTGTTTCTGATCTTGACCGTAGCGACTGCTTGGTATTGCAAGAGGAAATACCGGGAACAGGATGGACGCTTGCCTTTATTTGCCCGGAAAGCGATATCTTCAAGGAGTATAACCAGATGTTCTACATCATTGTGTCGATCATCCTTTTTGGTCTGCTGATGATATTGTCCCTATGCTATTTTGTGGTACATCGCACCGTAGCACCGATCCGATTGCTGGCCTCTCAGGCGCGTGACATTGAAAAGGGTTGCTACGATAAGCGAATTACAAGATCCTCTCGTAAAGACGAAATCGGTTTGTTGCAAAACAGCTTTGCCACCATGCAACAATCCATTGCTAACTATATCGCCAATCTGCAAGAAATGAAGGCAGAGACAGAACAACGCAACGAAGAACTGATAGTAGCTAAAAACCTGGCAGAAGAGTCTGATAACAAGAAAAAAGCCTTTATCCAAGACATCTCGCACCAAATACGCACCCCGCTGAACATTATCGGTGGTTTTGCCCAAGTTTTGCGCGATGGCTATAATATGCTTGGCGAGGATGAAAAGGCAGCTATCACCAAAGACATTCTGCAGAACAGCTACTCAATCTCCAATATTGTCAATAACTGGATTATGACACTGGTGCTTGAGAATACGATTTCCATTGCCGGTAGTGATATTGTCAATTGCAATGACCTCTGCAGGGAAGCAGCAGCATCTCTCAACTTAAAGCATCCAGATACGGTAAAGCTGGAGATAAGCACGAATCTACCCGATAATCTGCAGATAGAGACCAATAAGACGTATGTTAAAAAGATATTGGAAGAATTACTCTATAATGCCAACAAGTTTACCACCAATGGAAGTATTGCGATCAGCAACAAGCAGCTTGACAGTAAGCATATCTGTTTCCAAATAAGCGACACAGGCCCAGGTATCCCCTTCGATGACCGTGATCGAATCTTCAATCAGTTCACCAAACTTAATAATTTCAACGAAGGGCTTGGCATGGGTCTTTACCTTTGTCGACATCTCGCCATCTTGTTGGGTGGAACGCTTGACCTCGACATCACTTATACCAATGGTGCCAGCTTTGTATTAATCTTACCGATGGGGTGATAGAATAATATTATCAGAAACTCAAGGCCTGAGTTTCTGATAATATTTTAAAGGTGCAGCAGGCTTGATACCTGGATGCATAATCTGAATAAAATCGTTCAATAATTTATCCGGACGGAAAGGAGCCTCCTCGTAAAAAAGCGATGTCCGGACATTACAACCATAGACCTCGCCCGATTGATAGGCTTGGAATTGGTTATAGCCCTCTTGTTCTGCCAATAACTGTTGCAAGGTCATGGGTTGGTCATTGTCGTAACGCAACATCCACACATCAGCATCCAAGGCCTTTACCAAGACGCTTTCAAAAGGCAAGGGCAACGAACCACTATGGTTATCATCAGCCCAAAGGTATTGTCCTCCCGCATCCTGAATCATCTGACCCATCGTGCTACGGCCTCCTGGTACATACCATACCGAGTTGGCTATCATCTTGTCGAACAGGATAGAGCGCCCTACACCAGCTTTTTGAGCCTGCTTCTTCAGGTTATTATAGTTTTTGTCGACCTCAGAAAACAATTTATCCGCCTTTTCCTGACAACCAAACAGCAAACCATAAAGTCGCATCCATTCAGCTCGCGCCAATGGCGATGTTTCCATATATTCAGCACATTCAAACAAGGGGATATCAATGTCCTCCAACTTGCCATAGCCCCCACTGTTCTCGAAAGGCGAAAGTAAGATGGCATCAGGATTCAGATCGATGATTTTCTCTATCAAAGGGTTCATGCCATCGCCACAATCTACGATTTTACCAGCTTTTGCCTGTTCCTGAATCCAAGGGATTTTGATGTATTTAAGGTCTGCAACCCCAGTTATCTTGTCTTCGCACTCAAGTGCCATCATGAGTGAACTATGAACTGTGGTAAATACCACTACTCGCTCCAATGGTGTACGAATCACCGTACCCTTTGGCAAATGGAATGGTACTTCCACATCGCGAGGCACAAGCACATAGGTATGCAGTTCCTTCCCCGCTTTCCAGGGATTGTTCAGCGTCACCACCGTATAGTCGTCGTATTCCACCACAGTAGGCAGTGTGGCATACTTAAACGACAAGCTATCGCCACTTCCCAGAAAGTGAGATGTACGCCCACCACAGGAAAGTAGCAACAGCGATGCCAGAACGAATCCTACCAGTTGCTTCATTTTAATAGCTGACTACGGTCTGATCCAGGGTAAAGCCAATCTTATGAGGCTCAACACCGGTCTGGAAATGAGTACCCTCGATATATTGACCTGAATTGGTATACATATTGGCGAATCCAGGCATGGTGTAATCAGCATAGCCCGTCTCCTTATTGATGGTACGCGAAGCAATGATGATATTGCCAGACAAAGGATCGACACCAATTGCTGAAGGACTCTCAATCTTATAATTACTGTCGCCAGAAAGAACCAGACTTGTGGTTTGGCCTGTGTAAGTGTTAAACTTGCTGTAGGTAGCCGTCGTACTTCCATAAGGATAGTTGAAGGTGATGATTTCATAACCTACGGCCTGTCCATTAACATAGATAACCACATTATCTGCATCAGTGGCATCTTTAACCACTTGTGTTGCCGTGCCATTATACATGTAATACAAACCAGCGCCAATTTGGTTCCACATTTCATCATAGTGTCCCCAATCAAGCACATAAAGGTCAGTACCTATAGCAAAAATCTTTTGTGGATTCTTAACCTTATCGTTCTTAATCTCATCGATAGAACCAGTAGTCATATTAATCCTGGAGATAGAACCATCACCATTGCCATAGTCGCTGTTACATACAAACAGATATACTTCTGAGCTCGTACCGCCAAAGGCCAAGCCCTCTGGGGCTGAACCCACCTTGAACTTTCTCTCCACCTGAAGTGTTTTGGGGTTCAGTTCACCTACATAGCCACCATAAGTGGTAAAGTAAAGCTTGTTGTTAAAAGCTGTGATGGCACGTGGGCTATAACCTTCAGACTCTCCCATCAGTTCTGTGGTGCTTACATAGTCTATCATGCTCAGGCTCTTTCTGTTTACCAGGAAGATCATGTTATCAGTAGAACCTACCACGAAGATGGTGTCGCCCAGCAGACAAGCATCGTTAGGTGTATCGCCAAGACCAGAGCCACCCATGAGTGTTGTCGTTGCTGATGTCGATTTGTAATCAAAGAAAGTCAGGCTACCATTATTCTTGTTCCACTGACCATTGTTGATAATAAAGGCGCCAGAGGTTACAGTAACCTTTTGAGGCGTGTTGTCGTTGTTGTTGTCGTTACTCAAACAGCTTGTGAAGAGAGAAGCACCCATCATCATCAAAGCCATACCAAATAAATACTTTTTCATTTTGCTTATATAAATTTAAAGTTGATATTTCACTGATGCTTGCCAACTTCTCCCTGGCATGGGGTAGAAGTGCACTATCTCATATTGCTTATTCAGAATATTCTTAATATCCAGACGAACCTCCAGCTTTTGTCCTCCCCAACAGAAGGTATGATAGGCCGTAACGCCTGTATCCCAATAACCTTCTATCTGGCTTCCTTCCGAATGCTGGTTATTATCCCATCTGCTGCTGACACCAGAGCCATGAAGCGACACGCTGACGATGGGATTCTCCCACCCTATGGCGATACTACCCGAATGCTGAGGGATATAGGCGATTTGATTGCCATAGAATTCGGACTCTTCATTCGTGCGATTCTCAGCCTTCTGATAGCTATAACTACCACTGAGCAGAATCTTATGACCACCATCCAGATCGCAACTACCATCCACGGTGACATCTGCACCCAAAACACGTACCCTACCCACATTGATGCAAGTCCAGATAAACATATTATAAGGTACAGCCACAATCATATCCTTTACGTAGTTGTAATAGCCATCAGCGGTGAGTTGCACATACATGTGATCGCCCTTCTTGCCCCATGTTACACCTATATTATATTGATCAGTGCTTTCAGGCAACAAATCAGGACTACCATAGTGGAAGTAATAACTCTCATTAAAGGTAGGCGAGCGGAAAATGTTCTTATACGAAGCTCTGACGTAAAGGTCCTCATCCTCTAATAATTGGTATGAGAACGAGAGCGATGGCGAGAATCGTCGCATGTTTCTGGCACTTTTGCCATGCTTCGAGTAGTTCAGATAGAGCGAATGAAGCAAACGTCCCAGTACCGTTAGTCTGTCGCTTTTAAAGCGAGCCGTTCCCGATTGTAACAAGCTATGACGATAGGGATGCGAGTTAATGGTCTGCGTCGACGAGCTATTCAGATTGTTCAGCGCATAGTCTGCAGAATAATCGAAGGCCCATTTTTCATTGGGGGTATACATCACAGCCAACGAGGTATAAAGCTCTCGTTGCCAATAGCTGGCATCGTAAGCGTTTGTTGGCACCAGCGGGTCTTCATAAGCAGAATAATTCCAATTATACTTCGTATGCAGTTTCATCGACCAGCCTTTCTGATTGTAGGCCTGAATCTGCACTTGTGCAAAGGCATTCTTTTCTCGCAATGATTGTTTACAGAGATTCGAATAGTAGTGTACCACGCCCGGCAATTGGCGATCTGTGTCAAAATAATACACTTTTCCAGCCATCGTGCTATAATCACCCATCTTCCAAAGAACGTTTATCTCTGCATGGCCTTGATTCATACGACTATTGGTTCGACGATCTTTCCTAGTGATTGCTCCACCTTTCAACTCATAGGGATAATCATTCTCTGCATAGGTATAGTCGCCCGACAACGAAAAGGCCAAGCGATTCGTAATGTTTTGTTCGTAACGCAGATAAGGACTGATATAGCCAAATGAGCCAGCTTTCAGTTGGGTCACAATATGGGGGTTGGTATCCTCTGTAGGCATGGCCAGCGTCTGGATATTCAGGAGTGCTGGTGTCGACGCATTTTTTGCAGGGATGAAGATGTCCTCATTGTCGCCTACCACCAACGAGAGATGGTCGACGTTTTCCAACGAATAGCGCGAGAGATCGATTTCTCCACTCTGACAATCGCTGATCATCACCCCGTCGTAGCTCACACCAGTATGCTTGGCTCCAAAACCACGCACGGAAACGGTTTTCATACCGCCTGCCCCACCATAGTCACGGATAGTCACACCTGGCAAACGATGGAGGGCATCGGCTACATCCGTGACACCCAGACTCAGCATCTGGTCTTTGTCGATGATATGCAGAGGGGCCGTACTGGTTACAATCTGTTGTTTGCCCTTCTCTGTAACGATTACTTCGCGCAATTGATGCGTCCTGTCCGTAACGGTGTCGTTACGAACCACCTGACCTTGTGCCATCAGCGACAATAAACTGGTCAAGCTGAAAAGTAATCGTTGCCTATTGCTCATCTTGTTACATTTTTATCAGCACGTGGCCCAAATCCTTCTTCTTGCACTCGCCCACCACTTGCTCGATAACCTCGTCCATCTTGGACACCTCAGCCACAAAATAGGTGGGATATTCAGGACAGAGCACCACCAGATTCATCGCCTTTATCTGGATGCCATAATGGCGCTCCAGCATATAGCGATACAGATTCTGTTGGATGCAGTAGTGATAGAAAGCGGTATCAGGCAAACGGATACCATTGAAGCTCATCTTGTAGCCAAAGGCCTCCACAATGGGTTGTCCTTGGGCATTCACCACCTTGCCACTTCGTTTCCAGTCGTAGATGGTAAAGGTGCCATCTGCCTCTTTGCAAATCAGGTCGATGGTACCTGCAATGTTCAATTCCTCGTCATATACTGGCCACTCTTGGCGATAAGGCTCAATATTGTAATCCTTGATGAAGGCCATAAACTGCTGCTTTTCGCGCTCTACGCTGATATGCTCCGTTTCGCCATTAAAGGTAAAGGGGTAATCGGTATCGAAGTGACCGTGCTGGAAGTAGTTTTCCGTCTGGGCATGTACAAAGGTGCCCACCTCACTCGCCATTTTGCCTATCTTGTCCCATTTATCGAGGGTCTGCTCCACGGAGGTTTGATGACGACTCGCATGGCGCTCTGCTGCTAAGAGTGCATCAAAGGGCTCAAAGAAATAGGCTATCAGTGTACTGACGGGTAGCAATCGCGCCTTGCCGTCACGAATATAGATATGCTCCTCGGGCTCAAAGTCGATATGGGCATCTTGCGCATAGCAACCTGCATCCTTAAAGGTCTGCATCTTCTGTTGCATGTCTTCTGTTCGCTCAAAGGGCTTTACCTGTTGCTGGCAAAGAAGCTCTGGTTCGTTCAGCGTATAACAATCCATGTCGTGCTGTCTGCTTTCGCCCTCTTCGCTCTTTTTGTGGGCAATCTTCTGAGCCTCAACACGCGTCCATTGAGGGATAGGCGATAGATTTTCGAATCTGATCTCTGCCCCTTCCTCGCCTGCAATCAGTTGATTGATAATCATCGACAGATAGTCAGCGCATCCCATGGTTTCCTCACGCACTTGGCGCACCGCAAAACGAACCACCGTCCATCCGTGTCGATTCATCAACGCATCGCGAAAAGCATCGCCACAAGTCAGATAGTGAATAGGTTTGCGAGAAGAGGCTTCGTAGGGCTCATCTATCTCTACATCGATTCTTATCTCTGGATGACCCTCTACAAAGAGGGCGATATCGGGCGACAAGGGAGGCAGACCTTCTGACCAATGCACACAAACGTCGTCTACAACCCTTATCTCGCTAGGCAACCACATTTTCAGTTGTTGCATAAAGGTCTTTTCCAGATGGCCAGAGAGAGGTGTAATTCTTCTGCGATAGGGGTAAAGTACGGAACCCTTATCGCAAAAGCTTACCTTAGGATATGTCGTATTGACCACTGCCATTTACTTATTGTTCTGATAATACTCGAGGCCTACCTGCACATTCTTGACCACAGCCTCTGATGAATAGGTTGCCCCTGTTACGATATCTACTTGCTGCATCTTGGCATCCTTCACCTTCAGGCCATTCCACTTGTCCATCAGGGCTCTCTTTACCTTGGCGTAGTATTTGGGGGTTTCCATCGACTTCAGAAACTCTATACGCTCTACCTTATTCTTTTTGATATAGATCTTCAGTGGTGTAGGGCCGTTGTAGCCTTCGATATCACTACCCAAAGTGGTGGTATTGATTACATACATACCGTCTTCCTTTGTCATGACATTGTCATCGGCCACAAAACTCTGCATTGTAAGGGCCATTGCTATCATGCTCAAGCCCATCATCATATCTTTCTTTTTCATTGCTTTTACCTTCTTTTTCGTTTTTTATCAGCCTGCAAATTTACCAATAAAAATACAAAAATCATAAATCTTACTGAAGATTTGAGAAATATTAGCAAAATATTAGTAAATTTGCATCGCCAAAACTTATCATTATGAACAAACGTTTTTTTCTTTTCTCATGGCTGATAATTGCTGCATTAACAGCTTCAGCACAAGTACAGACTACCTCAGGGTTAGTAAGCGGAACTGATCAAGAAGGCTCGATGGCCTTTCTGGGTATTCCCTATGCCAAGATAGAGCGCTTTATGCCACCATTGCCCGTCGAGAAGTGGCAAGGGGTGAAAATCTGCGACCATTGGGGCCCTCAAGCCATGCAACAGACATGGGGCAAGGTGCTCTCTGAGGATGAGATGTCGGAGAAGAATTGTTGCGTGCTCAATGTCTGGACCACCGATTTGAAAGCCCATAAGCCCGTTATGGTATGGCTTCATGGTGGAGGTTTCGATTCTGGCACTTCTGCTTGGGATCCCGGCATGCAATTGGCAAAGAAAGATGTGGTGGTAGTCAGCGTGAACCATCGCCTGAATATCCTTGGTTTCCTCGACCTTTCTGCGGTTTCCGAAAAATACAAGTATTCTGGCAATGTAGGCATGCTTGATGTGGTTCAGGCCTTGCAATGGGTAAGGGATAACATCGCCAACTTTGGTGGCGATCCTGGTAATGTAACCATTTTTGGCGAATCAGGAGGTGGCGGCAAGGTTGGCACGCTCCTTTGTATGCCCTCAGCAAGAGGCCTTTTCCACAAGGCTATCATCATGAGTGGTACGATTCTGAATGTCAACAATCAGCAGATGACGCGCGAGTTAGGCCAAGCTGTGCTGAAAGAGTTGAATATCAGCGCATCTGATATCGAGCGCATCAACGATGTGCCTTATCAGACCCTCTATGAAGCAGGCCAACGGGCGATGGCTGCTAGCATTGGCACACGCAAGCCTGGCACGCCAATGATGTGGGGCTTCGGGCCTACACCCGATGGTGAAGTGCTCTTGCAACAACCCTTCCAACCCAACTTTGCCGCTATCAACGATGATATACCTATTCTTATTGGCACCACCTTCAACGAGCTTCAGCGCCTGCATTACAATCGCGACCTTACTTTAGAGGCTGCAAAGCAGGAGCTAGAGCCCACTTTTGGCAACGAGACAGAGGCTTATATCGAAGCCTTTGCTGAGGCCTACCCTGACTATACTCCTCAGGATTTGCTGAGCATCGACTGGTTGTTCCGTCCTAAAACAATTATTACAGCCGATGCAATCTCAGAATCTCGCAAGGCGCCTACCTTTATGTATATGTTCACTTGGCGCTCGCCACTTAACAATGGTTCTATTCATGGCCACGAACTGAAGTTCTGTTTCAATACCCTCCATCGTGCCAAGAACGACTTGCCTCAGCCTAGCGATGCAGACCTGAAACTTGCCAATCAGATGAGTGATGCCTGGGCCAAGTTTGCCCACGATGGCAATCCAAATATCGAAAGGCTCCCTGCTTGGCATGCCTATACCGCTAAGAATGGCGAGCTGATGGTGTTTAACCATCGCTGTTTTATTCGCAACAATCCCGATCGCAAACTCTCTGAAATCATCAATCGTCATTGCTTCAAGCAGCTCGATGAATTCCGCAAAACCCACAAATAGAGGCATGAAAAAGATACTTTTTGTCTGTCATGGTAATATCTGCAGAAGTCCGATGGCAGAATTTGTGATGAAGGATCTGGTTGCAAAGGCAGGACTTCAGGATCAGTTTTATATCGAATCTGCGGCTACTTCGACAGAGGAAATAGGCAACGAGGTATATCCCCCAGCCAAACGGAAATTGGCCGAACACGGTATTTCGTGCAAGGGCAAAACAGCCCGACAGATGACGCGAGACGACTATCATCGCTTCGATTTGCTGATTGGCATGGACGATTGGAACATCCGCAATATGAATCGCATCTGTGGAGGCGACCCTGAAGGAAAAATCCATAAACTGCTCGATTTCACCTCCAGGCGAGGCGATGTTGCCGACCCTTGGTATACAGGCAATTTCGAAGCCACCTGGCGCGATGTCCTCGAAGGCTGCAATGCCCTTATAGACGGTGCAAACATCAAGTCCAGCAAAACTAAAAGTAACGGTGTTATATAACGCAATAAAGGCTTGCATCACGCAAGCCTTTATTACTCATTACTAACAATTACTAAAACAATTACTAAACCCAAACAATAAACAATTATCTAACTAAAAGCTCAATATGAAAAAAGACTATTTCGAAAACAACACTTTGTTTCTTGATTCTGATGCAAAGTTAAGATGTTTATTAGCTAAAACCAAGAAATAACCTAAAATCTTGTTCAACTACTTGCGACAGCATCTTAAATTTGTGCCAAACATCATTTTTCGCCCAAAATCTTGTCGCAAAAAGAATTATTTTATGTATCTTTGCACACGAAATCATATGTCAAACTATTAAATTTTAATGCTTATGAAGAATCAAACAGCAAGAATTAGTATTGAATCGGCAGATTTTCTCCAAAATATTTGGAAAATGTTCATTAATTCGTTAACTTTGCAGAGGAAATAGCATGGAGAAGGTTCGTAACATCAAATTGTTTAAGAACTACTACAAGGAGTTCTATGTCGCCCAGACCTATGAAGTCAGAGACAAGATCAACAAAGTTCTTAAATTGATTGAGACACAACGGATGATCCCTACGAAGTTCTTTAGGATTATTGAGGGCTCAGACGGAATTTACGAGATCCGGATAGAGTTGGGAAGCAATATCTACAGGGTCTTCTGCTGCTTTGACGAAGGATCCGTCGTAGTATTGTTCCATGGTTTTCAGAAGAAAAGCCAAAAGACTCCCCCAAAGGAGATCCGACGTGCAGAGACTATTAAAAAAGAATATTTTAAGGAAAAGGAGAATAAGAAATGACAGAAGAGAAGAAACAGGCAATCATGAATTGCGAAACATTCGATGAGTTACTCGATCAGGAGTATGGTCCTCAGGGTACACCTGAACGTGCATCGTTTGAGACAGAAGCAGAAGCTTTCTGCTTAGCGGAGACTTTAAGAGAGCAGCGCCGTTTGGCTGGCCTTACCCAACAGGAACTTGCAGACAAAATAGGAACCAAGAAGAGTTACATCTCCAAACTGGAGAATGGTCATGCAGATGTTCAGCTATCCACGCTCTTCAGAATATTCGCAGGCCTCGGTAAGCGTATCAGCCTAACAGTGCTATAAATTACATAGAAGGGGTTGGTATATAAAAACACTAACCCCGAAGTATGCGAATGCAGGGACAACGGGGTATTACGCTGCAAAGCGTAAGAAATAAATTTGAAACTTGAAAAAAATAGAAAATTGAAGAAGCTGTTTATAATTATACTGATGGTAACGGCCTGTATATCTGCAATGGCGCAGCAGAACGTCAAGATATCAGGTCGTGTCACTGATTTTGAGGGCAAACCTATCAGCCACTGCGCTGTGATGTTGATGGACAAGCTATTCCATGCCGTTGATAGTGTATCGACTGATAGTGCTGGGTACTACCTTATTAATAATGTAAAACCAGGACGATATTTGGCTCTTACTGCTGTAAGGTGGGACGAGTATGTACGATTCAGTAAACTGCCAGAGCAAGACCGAAGGCTGGAGTTCTGGGCATGGAATATCATTGCCGACAAGGATCTGACTATCAACCCTCGCTATCACCGACTTGAACTGTATGGCACCACTGCCTTCTGCCCCACAGGCACCAATGCGCTGATGGTTTATACACGACCTATGAGTGCTACCGAGGCAATGAAATACGATGAAAAGTTGTATCGCGATAGCAACAATGGCGTAATCGATTATTCCGTTAAGCTCGAGGATTTCAAGGTCAATGCATTCGTAGATTACAAGGAGGTTAAGATACTAAGTATCCAGAATATGACCGAACAATACGGCAATCAGAAGATGGAAGCGTTCCTGATGATGCTAGACTATACCGTTCATTACGATGACAGCACCGTCCACCAGATACGCATCACCGCCGAGAACACAAAACACCACGAGAAGGGTGAAAACATCTGTTACTACCAATCCCAAGATTTCGAATAAGACATAGGAGCACAATTGGGACTCTTTTGTTACATCGGGACGGTTTTTCCTTTATAACAGATGAACCATCCCGCTTCTATATGCAATCGTTTCATCTCCTTGAAAGAGAAATGGTTCGCCTGCATAGATGAATCCTTTATCTCTGCCCAGCAAAAGATTCAGTTTAAGGAACTCATAAGAAAGCGTATTGAAACGCTGAGCGCGCCTTTTTAGGCAAATCCCACAAATAATAAAAGTCTTTGTAAAGTAGTTCGCTTAAACGCAGTATGGCGAGTCAGACCTGCATACTGCTTCATATTCTCCTGAGCACGACCCATAGGCCAGAGGAAGCCATTGGTGGTCTCGTTTCCAACCTGTACCCATTTCACATCTATCGCATTGTCTTTCAACAAGTTAAGCGTTTCACGAGTATGCTGTGCAAAGCCTGGCACATCTCCTCATAACTCATCTGCTCCCAGGCCTTTGGGATATTCTGCTTACCAGGATCAGCCCACCAGTCGCTATAATGGAAGTCGATCATGATGGCCATTCCTTGTTCTTTGGCGCGAAGGGCCAGCTTCAGCACATCCTCCTTACTGCTGAAACCACCTTTGGGGTTCACCCAAACGCGGAATCGGGCTGCATTCAGTCCATACTCACGCATCAGCACTGTATTCTCGCGTGGTTCGCCCTGAGCATTGTAGAGTTGTGCACCAAAAGCCTCCAATCCAGAAGTGCCACTGATATCAGCTCCCAGCCAGAAAGTATCGCTGGCAGATGTCGACCATACTGTTGCCAGTAATGTGATCGCTAAGAAATATTTCATCATATCCAAATAGTTTTTAAGTCTCTTTGGCTGCAAAGATACGATATTATTCGCAAACTCCTTACATTTTCTCCTTAATTTTTCGCTTAGCCAGTATTCTGATAACATTTCCTTGGCAATTTTTGCAGAATCATTGTTTTGATATTCTCTCGTAGAAATGGTTTTGGTAGCTAAAATTCTACTAAATATTAAATAAATAGCTGAATATAAGCGATTTAAAATACATTTATTCTTCTACATATATTCTACTTTAATTCTACTAAAATTCTACTGAAACTCTACTAAATTTCCGCAAATCTGTTATTATAGAACATTATTCTTTGTCCAAGTAATATCTCTCATAGGACCTCGTGTGTTCTTTACTACGTTCTCGCAACTTTTTCTATTAAGTCTGGTTGTTGAATTCTCTAGAGAATTGAAATGTTTGAACTAATCTCCGCAATAGTTCCCAGTAAGGGAACTCTCAAATTCTCTAGAGAATTCAAAAGCTACATCTAATCAAAACAGTTGCAAGTCCCTGATTTCATTCGTGTTACATCCCATATCAGCAGTTACTTGCCGCCAGTATAGATCAGGTAGAATTTAGGTAGAATATTAGTAGAGTTTAAGTAGAATATTAGTAGGATTTAAATAGTATGGTATCTTACTTATACACAACGATATACGCGTATTTTAGTAGAATTTCATACTTAAATAAGAATTTCGATAGCAGAAATTTCCGCAAATAGTAATGACTCGCATTGCAATTCGTAGCTTTTCGCCCTCCATCTCCTTACAAACGACCATGCAAAACGTAACGAATCGCACTGCGAAACGTTACGTTTTAGACCAAAAAGTGCTCACAATGCTAAAAGTCTACGTGCCACAAATCATTTCCCTAAAACTTTTTTGGGGGTTAGGCGCTTAGAGCGCACTTGCGAAATGCCCTATTTTAGGCGTTTTGGTTCGTAAAACATCATTCTACGAATGAGCACATCGAAGATTGTGTCCTTGAATGCTCTCCGATTAAACCTAAAGTGGTATTCGTCCAAGTAACCCTGAAGCCTCTCTTTCGAGCAATGATGGTGGATGCCTCTGAGCCACCCTTTGATATTCATAATGTGTATATGCAGTTGCGGAAAGTTATTGCCTTTGTCAGATGGGACTTGCGTAAGTTTCGGATAATCCTTCTTCAGTGGCTTATAGCCATTCCACTCATCCGTTATAATTTCAGCGTCCTTGCTTATCCTTCGTTCAAAGAATGGACGAAGCGATTTGGCCGAAGCATCGTCAATAACCTCAGCATACGCACGACCAAAGCCTTCGTGGACAATCTCAAGGGCAACGACGACAAGGCGCTTGTTCTTACAGCCTCTTCCGAACACCCCCTCCTCTGCACCGCCAACGAAGAACTCGTCCACATGGACTTTCCCTGTAAGCGGATAGTTGCCAGAGCTTTGCATCGCTTGCTGTATCTTCCATTTAAACTCCCAGCAGGTCTTCTGACGGAGTTCATATTCCTCGGACAGTTCCTCAGAGGACATGCCTTTCTTCTTGGTGCTAATCTTGAAGGCAATATGGAAAGCAAGCAGGATCGAGAACTTGCACTTATCAAACATGGTGCCAGCGGTCGGACTTTCGTCATACTTGCACCTGGTACATCTACGAGAATACGGAAGCCTGCCTTTGCAATAGTGCGTGTTGCCACATTTCTTACAAACATACTGACCACCTTCCCATTTAATTCCAGAGAGATATTCGTAACAGGCCTCCTCAGAGACAAAATGCTGATAAAAACGTAGTGAGTTCACACCTCGGAATTGATATCTTTCTAACATGCTACAAAGGTAGCAACTATTATACAGAATAACCG
>CAJOGK010000020.1 GCA_905234145.1 uncultured Prevotella sp.
GGTTATGATCCTGCTGATGATGCTTACTATATCCCCTTCCAGTGGACAGTAAGTGCCGGCTCATTCGGTTCAGGCTATGAGAGCTTTAAGATTAAGTAACAGACTTAAGAACTTACGATAAAAAAGAAGGTCATCATCTGATGACCTTCTTTTTGTTGATAATATAGATTCCGTGAGGGAGATTGGTCTTGTCTTTGCCGATTTTCCGTCCATCGATACCGAAAATATCACTGTTTGCTTCTGTTTCAGCCGCTATTCCCTGGATTGCCGTCGGATTATTACCTGCCACGACCTTAATATCGTCGAGGAAAAAGCGATTGTTGCTAGGAGTCAGACTGACGGTAATATCACCTTTTCCTTTGATAGTTGCCGTACATTCTGTCCATTGACCAGGAGTAAGCGTAAAAATCGAAGGAGTGATGGTCGTGTTTACGCTTCCCAAGACAGATACACTGATGCGTGTGTCTTCTTCTGCCCATGGAGCAGCCTTGAAGGTAATAGTTGACTCTTCACCCACATATACCTTGGGTAACGATACCGTACCTTTGGTTGTCCTTGTTCCAAACTTGGCACATTTATTTGCACCTCCAGCCACAGCATTTTTCATGTCATATGTCCATCCTGCATTATCAGGGACAAAATCGGAAGAACCTCCCGTCCACTGGTTATCGTTTCCTCCTGTACCTGCACAGGAATCAAATGTCTCCTCAAAGAGAATGCCCTCAAAAACAGGTTCTGTCTGAGTATCGGCAGCAACAAAACTGAAACTTACGGTTCCGTCATCGTTGCGTTTTATCTCACGTACAGCTTTATTCAATAGGAAAGAACCATCGGCGTTCCCGTTGTATATCACAGCCGCAGGCGATGAAACGTTGCTAAGATAGTTACGCTTGTTGAATGGGAAAGGATCGCCCGACTCATTATTTTCGCTCTGTGCATTATCACCAGGAACAATGGTACAGCGCTGGTGATCATTAGTATATGTATTAAATACCGCGTCATAATACTTTCCAAAGGTATTTACCACATTCCACATCCAGATGTTAGGTTCATAATCGACATGTAACACCAAGAGGCCATTACCGCCTACGTTTGTATCCCAACCACTTTTCTGGCGACACTCCAACAGATAATACTCGTCCTTATGGTTATCATTATAAATGATATAGGCTTCACCATTGTTTCCCAATGGTTTCATAGCATTGACTTCTGTATCTTCCTTCAGTTCAATAGGTGTGAGCCATCCGCACCACATCCGTTCAAAACTTGTGTAATTTGCCGGACAGAAGCCGTTGCCGTTATAGCTACCTGAGCACATCACGTCCCAAGTACCCATACCATAGTTTTTGCCATCTTCGCTTGTATCATACATATCCGGGATACCTAAACAATGGGAAAACTCGTGGCAGATGGTTCCAATACCGCTGGTTATTTTTTCCGTGACTCCAAGTTCACAGCCACAAGCATATGTATTCACCCGCAAGTTATTGATATTCATGGTAGAACCCGTAGCCGATTGCAGGTTCCACTCGTGAGGCCAAATGGTATCTGCACTTCCGCCTGAAGCCTCGCCTTGTCCTGCATAAAGTACAAACACTTGGTCTACTTCATTGTCACCATCCCAATCGTATTGTGTGAAATCAAATTCCGTTGCAGCCTTTTCGATGGCTTCGGTGATCATTTTGCTAGCGTTCTTGTCCCTACCACTATCGTCTGTGTTCTGACCGTAGAATGCATAATAATTAGCCAAGGTATAAGGACCGGCGATATCAAAGTCAAGTTCAAACATACCTCGACTCTGGTCATAGAAATAGTCTTTCACGCTCCCCTTGAAATCACCTTCGTTGAAGCCACGCTCATTTAATAATCGTTGGTAGAAAGCGTTTGTGTGATCAGCCTTGAACTTCAAATCTGGAAACTGCACAAGGATTACAAGGCCTTTTTGTTTGCCCGAATAGACTTTGCTGTCAGCGATTGCACGAGTTTTGGCTTTCTGATGACGTTGGGCCCGGTTTATCATCGCCTCTGCTTGCATCTGCTTAATATCGGCAGACCGGAAATCGTCGTCACTCACCCTGATAAACTTCCGTCCATCCTCAGCTTTCCAGAAGTGCATGAACTCATCACCCACAAGTTCGACTCTTACTTGAGAACCATCATTGAGCGTAATGGTTTTCCATTGTCCTCGCTTGGCAGGAATAGCAAAAGTTATTGTTGATGATAACAATAACGACATAATGAATACTAATCTTTTCATACTCTTTAATCCTTCTCTATCAGTATGCGGGCATCAACAGCCACGACCTCGTTTTCATCGGCAAGTAGTGGGTTGATATCCATTTCCTTAATCTCAGTGGCAAAGCGGAGCAGGGTAGAGAGGCGCACGATAATCTCGGCATATTTCTGTTCGTTGATTCCCTTCTGTCCTCGCGTACCTTTTATTATTTTATAGCCTCTCAAAGAGTGGATCATGGAGAAGGCCTCACCATAGCTCAGAGGTGCCAGACCAGAGGAGACATCTTTCAGCACCTCGACGAAGATACCACCCAGACCGCAGAGCAAAACATGACCAAAGCGCGTTTCGTACTTGGCACCGATAAAGAGTTCGGTACCCTTCAGCATCTTCTGTACCATGACGCCAGTAGCTTCCTTGATTTTCATCATACGGTCGAACTCCAGTGCCAAGTGTTCCTGGGTGCGGATGTTCAGTGCCACACCGCCCACATCGCTCTTGTGTACAGGACCTACAACCTTCGCTACGACAGGGAAGCCCACACGCTCGGCAAAGGCTGCAAGCTCTTCTTTCGACGTGCTAACCATTTCGGGAACGAGGGGGATACCTGCGCAGGACAGGATGTCGCGTACGGTTTGAGGCGGCACGTAGCCATCTTGCCCGATACTCGTGATAATCTTATGGAGACGGGGGATGTCGATACCATAGAGTTGTACTTCTGGAGGTGCCGGCTTGGGGGTGCGCATAATCTGACTTAAGGCAGTGGCAAGTGTT
Organism: uncultured Prevotella sp.; assembly: GCA_905234145.1. Lineage (GTDB taxonomy): Bacteria > Bacteroidota > Bacteroidia > Bacteroidales > Bacteroidaceae > Prevotella. Next base: position 3,008 of record CAJOGK010000020.1, read on the forward strand.
ACCTCGTCGCTGAAGTTGACATGGCCACGCTTCAGGAATTCCTCTACCTCGGGGCCTGCCGTATGCAAGCTGGGCAGAATGGGGAAGATAGGTTTCTTACACTCCTTGATTTTCTTATCAAGCACATCGTATGCCTCATAGAGTTGGGTAAGTCCCGGCGTACCATAAATCACGGCAATGGCATCGATATCTTCGAACTTGTTTTCGCAATAGTCTATCACCATACCGAGTTGCTCGGCTGTACCCGTAGCCAGGAAGTCGATAGGATTGGCAACTGAAGAGCCTGGGAAGAGCTGGGCTTTCAGTTCATCGGCTAAAGGTCCCTCAAGATGCGGCACATTCAGACCGCCTTTCGAGAGAGCATCCGTCAGCATCACACCAGGGCCTCCCGCATGGGTGACGATGGCAAAGTTTTTACCCTTCAGTTCTGGCAGTGTAAAGATACAGCCCACAGTGGTGAGTTCTTCGCGTGAGAAGCAGCGTACGATACCTGCCTTACGGAAAAGAGCCTCTACGGCGGAATCGCTGGAGGCGATGGCACCCGTATGCGACGAAGCAGCACGACTACCGCTCTCAGAAGAACCTGCTTTAATGGCGGCAATGCGGCAACCCTTACGAATCAGGTTGCTGGCATGGTATAACAGTTTATCGGGGTCGGAGATATTTTCGATATAGAGCAGTTTGACTTTCGAATCGGTTTCGGGATTGAAGCGGTCGTCCATATACTGCAGCACATCCTCGATACCAATCTGCTTACCGTTGCCGATACTCCATACGCTATTAAACTGCAAGCCCTTGATAACAGCACTCTCCAGAATGAATACTGCTGTAGCACCCGAGCCTGATACAAAGTCGACACCTTGAGGATTGAGACTGGGGATGGGCAGCGTAAACACGCTATGGTGATTGCGATTGAGGAGTCCGATACAGTTAGGACCAATCAGCGCCGCCCCGTATTTCTCGCAGGTATCGAGAATTCTTTGCTCTAATACAGCACCAGCCTTGGTCTCTTCGCCAAAACCTGCCGAGATGATGACAAAGGCGCGAACACCCTTTTCGGCACACAGATAGTCGACATAATCGGGACAGAACTTCGCGGCTATTACCAGCACGGCAAGATCGGTCTGCGGGATGTCTTTTACATCATGTACGGCCTTGATTCCCTGCACTTCATCTTCCTTGGGGTTTACGATGTGCAGAGGACCATCGAAACCGCCATTCTTGATATTACGTACAATAGCACCACCGGGCTTGTGTACGTTATTAGAGCCGCCAACTACGACGATACTCTTAGGATTTAATAGTTGTTGGTTAATCATGGATGCAAAGATAATATAATAATTCATAATTTCCAAAGGATATTGAAAATAAATAGCTATCTTTGCATAGTTAAACCAATTTATTGGGCTATATGAAGAAATGTTTTACTATATTAATAGCATTAATGATGCCGTTGTGGATATTTGGAGAAGACTATTCTCAACTTTGGAAACGCGTGTCGGAAGCCCACGATAAGGACTTACCGAAGACGGAATATGAGCTGTTGCAGAAGATAGCCAAGAAAGCCACGAAAGAGAAGGTTTATGTTCAGCTGTTGAAGGCCGAGCTGGAAGGTGCTCAGGTGATGTGTGATATCGCACCCGATTCGCTGAAACCAGAACTGCTGCGTATGAAACAGCGTGGCGAGGCGGCAAAAGATGATGTTTTAAAGTTGGTATACCAAACGGTGCTCTATCGGGTATCGAGCAAGAACTCTAATTTGAATCTCGATTTCAGGAAGCCAGACCTTTCTGCTACTTTGTGCGAGCAACTGGCCAAGATAAAGGACGACAGCTATACACCGTTGGTAATAAAGGGCGTGGATGCCGAAATCTTTAATCACGACCTGCTTCATGTGATAGGTTTTGAGTTGGGCAATTATCAGGCGCAATACGATTATTATAAAAAGGTGGGTAATCGCAGGGCGGCTTGTATCGTAGCTTCGTATCTCTATGGCTATATAGATACAGCGAAATTGGATGAGGTGATTAAGGAATACCAAGACCTGCCCGAGGCTGGCGAATTAGCCATCGCCCGCTATCGTAAAATAGGTTATGGTTATGATTTTGCGGCTCAGCGCTATAACTATATCCACGAAGCTTTGAACCAATGGGGACAATGGCCCAGGTTGAATTATCTTCGCAATGAGGAGAAGGAAATGACCAATCCGCAGTTTCGCGTGGAGTTTGAGCATCACATGGTTCGTCCGCAACAGTCCCAGAAGATAGCACTGAAGGAGTTACGCAACTTGAAACAAGTTACGATGACCGTTTATCAGGTGGATGCTAATGGCGATATAGAGCATCGGCCTGATTACGAGAGTGGCTACAAGAAGATAAAGCCGCTGTTGCGCGAGGTGGTATACCAAGAAGAGCGCACCTTTAGCGGTCATCAGCCGTATGAATTATTTGAAGACTCGATGATGCTGAAAGGTCTGCCGGTAGGTGTGTATATGCTAGAATTCAAGTCGGTTCCCTCAGCTAATGTTCTCCGACAATTGTATTTTGTATCAGATGTATATACCATTGCCGAAACACAACCTTCGAAAGAGGGTGTACGCTATGTAGTGGTAAATGCAACGACGGGACAGCCTATTGCTGGGGCTCATCTTCGCATCAGACAGAACATAAACTATAGCGAGTGGAAAGAGTATCAAGGCGTAACGGATGCCAAGGGCGAGTATATCTTCAAGGAGATAAATGCGAATCATCGTAGAGAGGTGTATGCCTATACCGATACCGATAAGGCAGCACCCGTACTTACCGGAAATAACCGCTATGAGTACTACGATAACCAGCAGATAGTAACTCGAACCTGTATCTATACCGATCGCGCCATCTATCGCCCAGGACAAACGGTGCATGCATCGGCCTTATTATATCAGGTGAAAGACGGTATCGATCAGAAGGTGATGGGGCGTGCCATCGTAAAGTTTACCTTACGTGATGCCAACTATAAGGTGGTAGACGAAAAGCAGGTATTGACGGATGAATACGGTGTGTGTGCAGCAGACTTTACCCTGCCAGAAAAAGGACTGACAGGTCGATTTACGATTCAAGCCAATCAGCAGAACCATAGCATCAGGGTGGAGGAATATAAGCGTCCTACTTTCCATGTAGACTTCCCGGAGGTGAAAGAGGCTTATGCCGCAGGTGATCAGCTGAAGGTGAAAGGTACGGCAATGAGTTATGCCGGTGTACCTGTTCAGGGCGGTAAGGTTCGTTATACGGTAAAACGTCGTACTGCTTTCTGGTGGTGGTCGTATAGCAGATATTGGGATACAGCTATCATTGGTTACAACAATGAAGGCACAGAGGTATATAGTGGCACGGCAGAAACCCAGAGCGATGGTACGTTTGAGGTGTTAGTGCCTTTGGAGATGCCAGAGACCAGCAATGCAATGTTCTATAACTTTGTGGTGACAGCTGACGTAACCGATACGGCTGGTGAGACACGTAGTGGACAATTGTCGTTACCTTTGGGCAACCGCAAACAGACCCTACAGGTGGATATGCCTGAAAAGGTGCTTCTGGAGGAGAGACCTACAGCAACTTTCCATCTCTACAATGCAGCTGGAAAGAATATGGATGCCCAGGTGCGCTATCGTGTGGATGGCAGTCCTTGGCAGACGGTTAAGACCAACACTCCTTTCTCAGTTCTCCGCTCTCAGCTCAAGAGTGGAAAACATACACTGGAGGCAATATGTGAAGGTGATACCCTTCAGCGCGACTTTGTATTGTTCTCTCTCGATGACGAACGACCTGCTACTGAGACTAAAGACTGGTTCTATCAGTCGGCTACCCAGTTTACGAACGATGGCAAGCCCGTTACTATTCAAGTAGGATCGTCAGAGAAGGATGTGCATATCGTTTATAGTGTCTTTTCTGGAGAAAAGCTGATAGAGCGTGGGGCTGTAGACAGAAACAACCAGCTATTGAACTTAAAGGTAACTTATGAAGCAGCTTACGAAAACGGTCTGCTGCTGACCTTTGCGTGGGTAAAGGAAGGCGTGTGCTATAGTCATACGGCAAAGATTCAGCGCCCCTTGCCTGATAAGCATCTCAGCTTACAGTGGAGCACTTTCCGTGACCGTCTGAAACCTGGTCAGGAGGAAACATGGACGCTGACAGTAAGGGATGCCAGTGGCAAACCTGTAGACGCCCAGTTGATGGCTACGCTCTACGACAAGAGCCTTGATCAGTTGCAGGCACATCAATGGAATCTGGTGCCTTATCTGTGGTTACCACTCCCCAATACGTCGTGGACTCATCTGGCAGACAATAGCTATTCGTCGATAGCCAGCAAGAGTTGGAAATCGGCAGAGGTGAATAAGCTGAGACTTAGTCACTTCGACGAAGATATCTTCCCCTCTTATTATCGCCGTTCGTTTAGGGGAGCTAGAAATGCAGCGGTATTGACGAGGGAGGTCATGAGAGATGAATCTCATGTGATGATGGCAAAATCGGCAGCACCTATGGCAGAAATGGCGGCTGCTGATGAACAGAAAGCTGAGGGAATATCTGCTGAAGAAGAGCAACCATCTGAGCAGGGGCAGATGCGAGAGAATCTGAACGAGACAGCTTTCTTCTATCCGCAGTTGACAACAGATGAGAATGGTGTGATAGCCTTGAAGTTTACGTTGCCAGAGAGTTTGACGACTTGGCGCTTTATGGGTATTGCTCATACCAAGGATTTGTATTATGGTAAGCTTGAGGGAGAGACGGTGGCGCAGAAAGATGTGATGATACAGCCTAACGTACCTCGATTCTTACGTGATGGCGATCAGGGTACGATCTCGGCACGTATTTATAATATAGGTGAGAAAGATCTCTCTGGCAAGGCTGTATTGAAACTGATAGATCCTGAGACAAATGCCATCGTGCTTGAACAATCACAGGATGTCAATCTGAAGGCAGGAGAGACAACTGCTGTTTCCTATAACATATCTCCTTCCACCTTCCCCTCTCTACTCATTTGTCAGATGAGTGTCAGTGGTAATGATTTCTCGGATGGTGAACAGCATTATCTGCCTATCCTGCCGAGTACAGAACGTGTAACGGTAACAGTGCCTATCACTCAGCATCATGCGGGAACAGAGACGATTGACCTGTCGCAACTCATTCCTACTGATGGTAAGAATGGCAAACTGACGTTTGAATATACCAATAACCCAGCTTGGCTGATGATTCAGGCATTGCCAGTGGTAGGTCGTCCTTGTGATGATAATGCCATCTCTCAGGCTGCCTCGTTCTATGCCAATAGTCTGGGTCGCTATATTCTCGCCCAGAATCCTAATGCCAAGCAGGTCTTTGCCCTCTGGAAACAAGAGGCTGCCACCTCTCAAATCTCATCTCTCAATTCTCAATTGGAAAAGAATCAGGAATTGAAGGATATTGTACTTAACGAGACGCCTTGGGTACTTGATGCCGATAGAGAGACAGAGCAGAAACAGCGTTTGGCTGATTTCTTCGACGAGAATCTGATGCAGGAGCGTTTGAGTTCGGCTATAGGGAAACTGAAGAAGTTGCAGAGTGCTGATGGTTCGTGGACATGGTGGCCAGGTATGCAGGGCTCATTCTATATGACAGTGGCTATCAGTGAGATGTTGGTACGTCTGAATGCAATGACGGGTACGATGAGTGAGACAGCGTCAATGCTTAGCAGTGCTTTCGATTTCATGGGACAGGAAATGGTAGAAGAGGTGAAGGAACTGAAGAAATGGCAGAAGGAAGGACATGATGTTTCTTTCCCCAGTTTCAAGGCGCTACAGTGGCTCTATCTGGCTACCCTCGATGATCGCGAACTGCCTGATGATGTGAAGGCTGCTAATAGCTATCTGCTCAATCTGATGAAGAAAGACATCAAGAGTCAGAGCATCTATGAGAAAGCCCTTGCTGCTGTTATTCTTTCGAAACCAGACCCCAAGCGTGCTACCGAATATGTGCAGTCGCTGAAGGAATATACTGTCTTCCGTGAGGATATGGGTCGCTATTATGATACCCCTCGTGCCGGCTATTCTTGGTACGACTATAAGATACCTACCCAGACAGTAGCCATCGAGGCCATCCAGCGTATCACGCCTGATGATCGTCAGACTATCGAAGAGATGCAACGCTGGCTCTTACAGTCAAAGCGTACCCAGGCTTGGGATACTCCTATCAACAGTGTGAATGCCGTTTATGCTTTCCTGAATGGTGGTAGCTTAAAGCTGGGCGAGGCCAATGCCAATGTACAGGTAGATACGAAACTGCTTGAGTTGCCAAAGGCTACAGCAGCCATCGGTTATGTGAAAACCAATGTGCCTGCAGACAGTAAGAGCCTTACGATAGAGAAATCTACAGAAGGTACCTCATGGGGTGCTGTTTATGCCCAGTTTGTGCAGCCTACACGCAACATTGCAGATTCTGGCAGTGGTCTTACCGTCAAGCGTGAACTGATAGGCGAGGGTAGAAAAGTGGGCGATCGTATTAAGATTCGTATTACGATTACTGCTGATCGCGATTACGACTTTGTTCAGGTACTTGACAAACGGGCCGCTTGTCTGGAGCCAGTCCGTCAGCTGAGTGGCTATCATAACGGTTCTTATTGCACGCCTCGCGACTACTCTACGAATTACTATTTCGATTGTTTGTCTAAAGGTGAGCATGTGATAGAAAACGAATACTATATTGATCGTCCTGGCATATACGAGACTGGCACTTGCACCGTTGAGTGTGCCTATGCGCCAGAGTTCCGTGCCACGACCCATTCACAGATATTGACTATAAGCAAATGAAAATGAAACGACAAATAATTATCCCCCTGATGTTGCTGGCGATACTGCCAGCTTCTGCACAGAAAATCAGTGTAAAGAATTCCACTATCAATTGTGGTCGAACAGGCTTTGATCAGCCTATTTCAGCGACTTTTGAATTACAGAATAAAGGTAAGCGTCGACTGTATATCGAGAGTGTGAAGCCTGATTGCGGCTGTACGGCTGTTGAGTTCCCCAAAGAGGTGGGCGCTGGTGACAAATTTACAATTAAGATGACCTACGATGCCTTGCAATTGGGTCATTTCCAGAAGATGGCTGCCATTAAGAGTAATGCTTCAGAAGAACCTGTATATCTTACGATGAAAGGTATCGTATTGACTGAGATGGTCGACTATTTTGGCGAGTATCCTATCGGTATGGGTGAGCTGCTGCTGGATAAGAATGAACTTGAGTTTGACAATGTGAACAAAGGTGATCAACCTATTCAAGAGATTCACGTGCTTAATAATGGTACGCAGGTGATGCAACCTAACATCATGCATTTGCCCCCATATCTTCAGGCAGAGGTAAAACCCGAGAAAATTGCTCCAGGACGTGGTGCAACGATTTCTATCACTTTGAATTCGGATAAGTTGCGTAACTTTGGTCTGACGCAGACCAATGTTTATTTGGCTAAAGAGTTGGGTGAGAAAGTGAGTCATGATAATGCGATACCTGTATCTGCGATTCTTCTGCCAGACTTGAAGGAGTTTGCCTCTGTCAACAAGGAGCAAGCCCCACAGTTGTCTATCTCGACCACAGATATCGACTTTACCGATTTTGGTGGCAAGTCGAAGAAAACGGCAGAGGTGAATCTTACCAATACAGGTAAGAGTACATTGGTTATTTCTTCGTTGCAGATGTTCACTACAGGACTGAGGGTGACTCTTGGCTCTCGCGAGATAGAACCAGGAAAGTCGACGACGCTCAAGATTACAGCGCATGCCGATGAACTGAACCAAGTTCGTACACGTCCCCGTATTCTCATGATAACCAATGACCCCGATCATTCGAAAGTTGTCATCAACATTAAAAAATAATCTTTAATCTTTAATGTTTAATGTCTCATGGAACATCCGGAAAATAGCTCAGAATATGCAGGTTTGCAGGTAAATAGTGGTGTGAAGCAACCACCTATCGTGAATCCTTACCTGAAGCGTAATCGCCGTCGCGAACTCTCACCAGCAGAAATGGTAGAGGGCATCCTCAAAGGCGATGTGACAATCCTTTCGCAGGCTGTAACGTTGATCGAGAGTGTAAACCCTGATCATCAAGCCAAGGCGCAGGAGGTTATCAATAAGTGTCTGCCATATAGCGGTAACTCTGTGCGTGTGGGCATCAGTGGTGTGCCAGGCGCTGGAAAATCTACCAGTATCGATGAGTTTGGTATGCATGTGTTGCGTGAAAAAGGAGGCAAGTTGGCAGTACTTGCCATCGACCCGTCTTCGGAGCGTACCAAAGGCTCTATCCTTGGCGATAAGACGCGTATGGAGAAGTTGGCCCTGCATCCAGATTCGTTTATCCGTCCTTCACCATCGGCAGGATCGCTAGGCGGTGTGGCTCGAAAGACACGTGAGACAATTATCCTTTGTGAGGCTGCTGGCTTCGATAAAATCTTTGTGGAGACAGTGGGTGTCGGACAGAGTGAGACAGCTTGTCACTCGATGGTGGATTTCTTCCTGCTTATCCAAGTGGCTGGTACTGGTGATGAGTTGCAAGGTATCAAACGAGGTATCATGGAGATTAGCGATGGAATCGTGATCAATAAATGCGATGGTGATAATGTGGACCGTTGTCAGATGGCAGCCACTAACTTTCGCAATGCGCTGCATTTCTTCCCCATGCCCGAAAGCGGTTGGACTCCAAAGGTGCTTTGCTATTCTGGTTTTTATGGTACAGGCGTGAAAGAGATTTGGGATATGATTTACCAATACATAGACTTTGTAAAGGCGAACGGTTATTTTGACTACCGTCGCAATGAACAGTCGAAGTATTGGATGTATGAGAGTATCAACGAGCACCTGCGACTGAACTTCTATAACAATCCGCATATCAAGGCACAGTTACAGGCATCGGAGCAAACCGTTTTAGCAGGGGTGAAGACATCCTTCGTGGCAGCTCAAGATTTGCTTGATTTATATTTTGACGAACTCAAGAAATGATACAGATAGAGATTGACAACGGCAGTGGCTTCTGCTTTGGTGTGACCACCGCTATCAAAAAGGCAGAAGAAGAGTTGGCACAAGGCACTACGCTCTATTGTCTTGGTGATATCGTGCATAATGGCATGGAGTGTGAGCGTTTGCGCAATATGGGACTCATTACCATTAACCACGATGAGATGCGCCAGTTGCACAATGTTAAAGTGCTCCTTCGTGCTCATGGTGAGCCTCCAGAGACATACGAACTGGCTCGTCGGAATAATATTGAGATTATCGATGCTACTTGTCCTGTGGTGTTGCAACTACAGAAGCGTATCAAGACGCAGTTTGATGAATCGAGGAATGTGGAAAGTGGAATGAGGAATGAGAATACGCCTCAGATTGTTATTTTTGGTAAGAAAGGTCATGCAGAAGTGTTAGGCCTGGTAGGACAGACACAATCGAATGCCATCGTCATTGAGAGTTTCGATGAAGTCACAAAACTCGACTTTTCGCGAGATATCTATCTTTATTCGCAAACTACCAAGTCGCTCGATGAGTTCCATCGTATCATTGATTATATTCAATCGCATATTACTTCTGGTGCTACTTTTAAGAGTTTTGACACCATCTGCCGATCTGTGGCTAACCGCATGCCAAACATTTCGCAGTTTGCTACCAAGCACGATTTAATCTTATTTGTATGTGGCCGTAAGAGTTCAAATGGCAAAGTGCTTTTCAATGAGTGCCTGCGTGTGAATCCTAACAGCCACTTGATAGAGGATCCTCAAGAGATTCTTTCCGAGTGGCTAGAGAATATAAAGACTGTCGGTATCTGTGGTGCTACCAGTACTCCTAGATGGCTGATGGAACAATGTCGCGATGCGATACTAAAAATGCAGGGCTAGCACCCTGCATTTATTTTTTCATTGAAGCGATCCAGTAACCATTGTTTTTGTTCTGGTATCGTCATGTAGCTATTGTCAAGTTCTATGGCATCGTCGGCCTTGCGTAAAGGACTTACTTCGCGATGCGAGTCGATATAGTCGCGCTCCTGTACATTCTTCAGAATATCATCGAAATCGGCGGGCATGCCCTTGGCTTTCAACTCATCGAAACGGCGCTGGGCACGCACTTCTGCAGAGGCTGTTACGAATATTTTCAGTTCGGCATCAGGAAATACAGTGGTTCCTATATCGCGACCATCCATGACAACTCCCTTGTCTTTACCCATCTGCTGTTGTTGCGCTACCATTGCTGTACGCACAAAACCAACGGCAGCTATCGGACTGACATGATTGCTCACTTCGAGTGAACGGATCTCCTTCTCAACACATTCACCGTTCAGATAAGTGTCAGGGCGACCTGTCTCAGGGTTAAACTTAAAACTAATGTTGATATTGGGCATTTCGGTCTCCAGTGCGTCAATACGCACACTGCCATCTTCATTGAAAAGTCCTTTGCGTAAGGCATAGAGGGTTACACTGCGGTACATAGCACCAGTGTCAACATATACATAGCCCACCTCACGGGCCAAATCCTTTGCCATCGTACTCTTTCCGCAAGAGCTGTGGCCGTCAATAGCGATTGTTATTTTTTTCATAATGCGTATGATATATTAATCAATAGTGATGAGGCGCTGACATGATATTTGCCATAGCCGATGTGTAGTTTAAAGCGTTGCAACGAAAGTCCTGCACCCAATGACAAACCCGCACCGTGAGCAGAGTTACCTTCAGTATCGCTGATCTTCATCTGCTGGGCTCTTCTGAAGTTGTAGCCTCCTGCCAGATAGATATTGGAGCCTAATAGGATATCGGCACCGATGGCGAAATGATGACCAATACCCTCTTCCCAATCTGTCAGACGACTCATGGTGACATGGAATCGTAAGGGAGCGGCATTCAATCGCTTGCTGATACCCACTTGCAGATCAATAGGTATGCGTTCAAACTCATCATCGTAGGCCTTTACCTGTCCACCCAAATTACGGGCCATAGCCGAAATGCTCCATTTAGAATCTTCGTTGTAATAGTTCAGACCCACGTCAACGCCTACAGCCAGCGAGTTATAACTGGCGATATGTGATGAGATGATTTTTGCAGTGATTCCTCCGCTGATGGTATTGGTGAGAGCATAGGCAAATGAACCGCCTACCATCACATCACGGGCTGAAAAGGTACCAATGTCCTGATTGTCGGCAGTAGTTTGCTTCATGGTGCCATAGTCCATGTATTGAGCGATGGCACCCCAAGTACCTCTGTCGCCAGCCCCTTTAATAAAGGAAGCACTGGCGGTTTTGGCTCCTTCCATATACGTCATGAAGTTCAGATTGACAGTCTTGTCGCTCACACCGTTTATCAAGGCTGGATTGTGGAAAATGAGAGTTGCATCATCGTCAGTAAGGGTGATGTTGTCGCCTCCCACAGCTGCCACATGGGCACTCACGGGCAAGCGCAGGAAGTTGTAGGCTGTCTTACTCTCTTGGGCATGGATAGGTGCCATGAAGTAGAGTGCCAATGCGACGATTATGGCTCTTTTCATCTCTTTTTTCTCATTTCGGGCGCAAAATTACGAAATAATTCTTAATTTATCTGCCTTTTCACTATTCACTTTTTACTTTTCACTTCTTTTTCGTATCTTTGCAGTCGCTTTAGGTAAATAACGTAGAAATTGCGTTTTTATTATGGAAGTAAAGAAGAGTCGTGACGCTGATTTGGATCAGAAACGGGTACAATGGTTCCTTTTGGGACTGATTGTTGCACTCGCCATGCTCTTCGTGGCTTTAGAGTGGAACAGTAGCGGTAGTGACTGGACATTCTTTGCCAATGATGAAGATATTGAAGCTGAGATGGAACTGTCGCCCTTGAAGCGCGATCAGGACGAGGTGCCCATGATGATTCCTCAGGAAAAGAAGATTGAGAAGCAGCAGTCTGAACAACTCCACTTGGTAGAGAATGACGTGGAGATACCACCCGAACCTCAGCCGATGGAGGAGATAAAAGAACCAGAGAAGTTGGCAGAGGAAGAGCAAGACCAGGTAATTGATATGTACGATGAGCCTGTCGATTTCCGTGTTGTAGAGGATCTGCCGCAGTTCCCTGGTGGCGCAGCAGAGTTTATGAAGTGGCTTACCAAGAATCTGAAGTATCCCGCATCAGCTCAGCAACAGAATGTGAAGGGCAAGGTGGTGGCTCAGTTTATTGTGAATACCGATGGCTCTGTATCCGATCTTGAGGTGGTTCAGCATCTCAATGCTGCCTGCGATAACGAGGTGCTGCGCGTCTTGCGAATGATGCCCAACTGGCAAGCTGGTATTATGAATGCCAAACCCTGTCGCACCAAGGTATGCATTCCTATCGTCTTTAATTTTTAATTGTAAATTTGTAAATCGAAAAAATATGTTGTATACATCTGATGAATTGATGAATAAGGTAAACGAGGCGCTCGATAATCTGGCCTATGATCGTAAACCTTTTACCTTGTATGAACCAATTAAGTACGTTCTTGCCATAGGTGGCAAGCGTGTACGTCCAGTCCTGATGCTATTGGCTTATAACCTCTACAAGGATGATCCATTACGTATCATGACTCAAGCTATTGGTTTGGAGACCTATCATAATTTTACGTTGTTGCACGACGATTTGATGGATAATGCCGATATGCGTCGTGGTCATGCTACGGTACATAAGAAATGGGATGCCAATCGAGCCATCCTGTCGGGTGATACCATGCTGCTTCAGGCTTTCGAGCGTATCGAAGCCTGTGAGGTAGATAAGGTGAAGGATGTATTTTCTACCTTCCTAATTACTACCTATGAAATAGGTGAGGGACAGCAGTTCGATGTGGAATTCGAAACCCGCAACGATGTGAAGGAGGAGGATTATATAGAGATGATCCGACTGAAAACCAGTGTGCTGTTGGCATGTGCCGTAAAGATTGGTGCCATTTTGGCTGGTGCTTCAAAGGAAGATCAGGAAAATTTATATAAGTTTGGTGAGAAGATTGGTCTTGCTTTCCAGTTGCAGGACGATTTGCTCGATGTCTATGGCGATCCTAAGGTTTTTGGAAAGAATATAGGCGGTGATATCACGTCTAACAAGAAAACCTATATGTTGATAAATGCCTTAAATCGTGCCAATGATGCACAGCGTAAGGAGTTGCAGAAATGGATTGATGCCAAGGAATTTGATCGCCAGGAGAAAGTGGCAGCAGTTACCCGTATTTATGATGAAATAGGTATTCGTCAGCTTTGTGAACAAAAGATGGACGATTATTACAACGAGGCTTTGCTGTATTTGGCTAAAGTAAATGTCAGCGAAGAACGTAAGACGGAACTCAAGGCCTATGCCGCTGAAATGATGAAACGCCAGAGCTGATGAAGTTCGTCGATACCCACTGCCATTTGGATGGTGAAGAGTTTATTGAGGATCTCGAAGCCGTAGTAGCCCGTGCCCAAGAGGCAGGGGTTGCTGCAATTGGTGTGCCGGGCATTGATCTCAAGTCGTGCCAGTCGGTTATCGCTCTTTGTCAGCGCTATCCTGGATATTGTTATCCCATGCTTGGCCTTCATCCTGAGGAAGTACGTTCGGATTGGAAGGAAGTTTTGGCGCAAATCCGACAGGCTTTCCCTGGTCCCATTGCCATCGGTGAGGTCGGTCTTGATTTCTATTGGAGTCGTGAGTTCGAAAAAGAGCAACTTGAGGCTTTTGAGGAGCAGGTTCGATGGTCGGTAGAATTACAACTCCCCCTGATGATCCATTGTCGTAAGGCACAAAACGAATTGGTGGCCATTCTTAAGAAGTATAAAGACAGTCTGCCAGGTGGCGTGTTCCATTGCTTTACGGGTAATGAGATCGAAGCCGCAGAACTCTTGCAGTTTGAACGGTTTGTACTGGGTATTGGCGGTGTGGCAACCTTCAAGAAATCCCATCTCCCTGAGGTGTTGCCAAAGGTTGTGCCATTGAGTCGGTTGGTGCTTGAAACTGATAGTCCTTATATGGCTCCTGTACCCATGCGAGGTAAGCGTAATGAACCGGCATTTGTGGCTCAGGTACTCCATAAATTGGCCGAGGCTTATCAGGTAAGTGAGGAGGAAGTGGCACAAAAGACCAATGCCAACTGCGAAAAAATATTAAATATACGTGTGTAAACGGCAAAATCTGCTTTAAAAGCAGTACCTTTGCATACGCTTAAGATAAAAGGAGAGGTGCTCGAGTGGTTGAAGAGGCACGCCTGGAAAGCGTGTAGCCGGCAAAACTGGCTCGCAGGTTCGAATCCTGTTCTCTCCGCTTAATTTATGAGATTATGAAAAGACTGATTGTTCTGTTCTCACTCCTTGGTTTGCTTTGTTTTGCGCAAACCACGTTTGCCCAAAACAACTCTGATTCTTTGGCGGCAGAGGTGATACTCAGCGATGATATAGAAGCTGATGTTGAGGCTGATGTTGAGGAGGGTGGATTTCACAAACAACTCAAGACAAAGTTTATTGATGGTAATGTAGGTTTCATGTCGCTCGTAGCCCTTGCACTGGTACTGGGTCTGGCTTTCTGCATTGAGCGTATTATCTACCTTACACTCTCTGAAATCAAGGCTTATAAACTGATGGAGGATATTGAGACCCATCTGAAGAAAGATGATGTAGAAGGTGCCAAAACCCTTTGTCGGAATACTCGTGGTCCTGTAGCCTCGGTTTGCTATCAGGGATTGTTGCATATTCATCAGCCAATGGAGGCTATCGAGCGTAGCATCACCAACTTTGGTGGTTTGCAATCGGCTAATCTCGAGAAAGGCTGCTCGTGGATCAAACTCTTCATTGCGATGGCGCCTTCTCTGGGATTCTTAGGAACGGTAATAGGTATGGTGATGGCCTTTGACCAGATTCAGATTGCTGGCGACATTGGTCCTACGATTGTGGCTCAGGGAATGAAGGTAGCACTGATTACCACCATTTTCGGTATTGTAGTGGCATTGATATTGCAGTTGTTCTACAGTTATATCCTCTCAAAGATCGAGCGACTTACTTCGCAGATGGAGGAGTCGGCTATCATGCTGCTTGATATGATTACGGAATATAAGTTAAGAGTGGAAAGTTAAAAGTTAAGAGTGGAAAGTTTGGTTTCGCCTTTTTTTGCCGATGTGATACTCTGGCTGATGTATCTAGTGGTTGCTGTTGCGATAATCGTAACGGCATACTCTGTTTGGCACGGCATGCGTAATCGCAGAAAGGGCGACGATATAATAAACGGTGTACCTGCAGGTAGGATAGGGTGGTGTGTCGCCATCGGTTTTGTGGTCTGTATGGTGCTCACGTTTCTCTTAGGTTCCTCTCAGCCTGTCATCACCAACGGTCAGCCCTTTGTTGATGTTTTCTGGCTGAAGGTTACCGATATGTTTATTTATACGTCAATTCTATTGATTCTTGGATGTTTCGTAAGCGCTATCATAAGCAGATTCCGGAGCTGAATACGACGTCGACTGCCGACATCTCGTTCATGCTTCTTATCTTCTTCCTTGTCACCTCGTCGATGGACACGGAGAAGGGTCTGCTGCGCCAGATGCCTCCCCCGCCACTGGAGCACGAACAGCCAATGGATATTCATAAGGATATGGTCATGCGCATAGAGCTCGATGCCGATAATCAACTGACACTTGATGGTAAGACCATTACGCTTCAGCAACTTACCGACGAGGTACGTACGATGGCCTCGATTAATCGCACTGGGCATGTGGTGTCTATTCAAGCCGATCGTGCCACAACATACGAGGCCTATTTCAGCATGCAGAATGCGGTGGTAAGTGCCTACAACAGTTTGCGCCGGCAGTATGCCATTCAGCATTATGGCAAACCTTATCGGTTCTGTAGCAGTGATGAGCGTGCTGCCATTAACGATTATTACCCTCAGCGTATCAGTGAGATGCCGATAGCAGAGGAGGAAGGAGGTCGCCCATGAGAGCCATGCAGAGTATGTTTCGTACCAAGCGGCATAGTGTACCCTCACTAAATGTAGCTTCTATGCCCGACCTTATTTTTACGGTGCTCTTCTTCTTTATGATTGTTACCCACATGCGAAGCGACGAGGTAAAGGTTCATCTACAAGTGCCACAGGGTACTGAGGTTCAGAAGTTGGCTAATAAGTCAGCGGTGGCCAATCTTTATATAGGTAATCTCGAAGGTCAGTGGCGTGTACAGCTTAATGGCGACTTGATTCGTCCAGAAGAGATTCCTGCCCGTATTGAGAAAATACGTGCTGGTATGTCGCCTGAGAATGCTGAGCATCTTACCATCAGTCTCCGTGCCGATCGCAAGGCCCCCATGGGACTTGTGAGTGATGTGAAACGTTCTTTGCAGAAGGTTTATGCCTTACGTATCAATTATAGTGCAACTGATAAAAATAACTAAATAAATGCTATTATGAAAATAACTATTGAAAAGAAAGACAATGCTATTACAGTAATAATCGCAGGTCGTCTTGACACCTCGACATCGGTACAGGCAGAAAAGGAATTTCAGACTCTGTATAACACTGAGGCTGAAGAGATCATTTTCGATTGCTCTGAGTTAGAGTACGTTTCTTCAAGTGGTCTTCGCTTGTTCCTTTCTGTTCTCAAGTTGTCTCGTTCTGAAGGCAAGCATGTGTTCTTCAGTAAGATGAACGACTATCTGAAGGAAGTGTTTACCATGACTGGTTTTACATCATTGTTCGAATTCAAATAAATCGTTATCACATTGGAACCAAAAAAGTTAGATCCTCATTGCCAGATGCTGTTAGGGCAGTTCCATGAAATAATGCCTCGCTTACAGCAGTTAGAAAAGTTGGTGGTTAGTCAGCTTGAATCAGAGTTATCGCATCAGGATATTGCCCTGAGCGGTATTGAGCATCGTATCAAGACCGAAGACTCTTATATCGGCAAACTAGAGCGTAAGGGACAAAAGTATCAGTCGATAAGTGATATCACCGACTTAGTAGGCGTTCGCATTATCACTTTCTATACTGATGATGTAGATAAGGTGGCAGCTATCGTCAAAGGGCTGTTTAATGTCGACTGGAAGAACTCTGTCGACAAGCGCAAACGCCAGGAGCTGACGAGTTTTGGTTACAATTCGCTGCATTATATTTGCAATTTGCGTGAAGGCGAGTTTTCAGATATCTCCTTTGAGGTACAGATGCGTACCACTTTGCAGCATGTGTGGTCGGCTATTGAGCACGACATTGGCTATAAGGGTACGGTACGACTTCCGCCTGAGTATCGCCGTCAGTTCAGTCGTTTGGCGGGTATGCTCGAATTGGCTGATGATGAGTTCAGCCGTTTGCGCACTACCATGAATAAGTTCCGTCGCCATATTCATGCCCTTGTCGAGTCAGGACGTCTCGATGAGGTGCCACTCAATAGCGACACCTTCCGCAGTTTCCTTGAGATGAAACCCTTTGATAAGCTCAATCAGCGCATTGCTGCCGTCAATCAGGCAGAGATATATCCAGCCTCGTTGCTGCCTTTCCGACATGTGCTTGAGAGCTTCCAATTAGAAACGCTTGGCGATGTCGATGCTTTGATTCGCGATTATTCCGACGATGCTTATCAGTTGGCATTAGCTCAGTTTGCCATCACCGATCTTGATATCGTATCAGAATATATAGGTTTGCAGAACTTATGTTTTGTGTATGTGCTTAAAAACGGTGGTGGCCGTACGGGTATCAAGGCTATCTATGATATCCTATACGGTCCGCAAGAAGGAAATGCTGACTTGGCTGACCTTATTGTTCAGCAGGCATCCCAGCTTCCATTCTATCAGCAGAACACTTAGCGATTGCATTTCGTGCGTCAAATAGTCACAAATGTTAGCTAATTTGCCGTTTTATATAGAAATATGCTCCTTTTTTTGTATCAAAATTTGGAAATGTCAATATTTTGTTGTATCTTTGCAGCCCCAAATTAATTCATATCGTTTATGGCAAAGTATAATATTTGTGAAATCAAGGAAAAGAAGGCCGCTTATAGAAGTCTGGTAAGCCCCGCAGTGATGGATCGTATGCAGGAGCAGATCATGAAAATCATCGTAATGGATAAGAAATACCGTGATAAAGATTATTCTGCTCAGGATCTGGCTAACGAGATTGGCACCAACACCCGCTACATTTCAGCTGTGGTTAACGTACGTTTCCATATGAATTTTACCTCATTTGTTAATTCGTATCGTATCAGCGATGCCAAGAGCATCTTGGTAGATAAGCGTTATCAGGATTTGAACATCGAAGAGGTTAGCGACATGGTAGGCTTTGCCAATCGTCAGTCGTTCTATGCTGCTTTCTATCGCTTTACTGGCATTACGCCCCGTCAGTATCGCATCAACAATCTGAAGCAGCACCCCTCAATGGTGGCTAAGAAAAAGAAATAATTAAGAATTGAGCGGTTTCATTACGATGCCGCTCATTTCTTTTTCTATATGATGAAAAAGAGATTTTGGCTTCTGATAATCATGGGGTGGTGCATGATGATGAATGCGAAGGCTCAAGTAGTCGACGTATTACAATATGCACCTTATGCCTCCGTATTTGTACTGAAAACCTGCGGTGTAGAAAGTCGCGACGAGTGGAAAGGTTTGGCTTTGACGTCGGCTGCATCGTGGGTGGTAACAGCAGGTGTGGGCTATACCCTGAAACATTTCATCGATGAGGAAAGACCTGACCACTCCGATTACAAGTCGTTTCCTTCAGGTCACGCTATGTTTGCCTTTGCCGGAGCCACTATCTTGCATCATGAATTTGGTAAGGTTTCTCCATGGATTTCTATAGCGGGATATGGTGTGGCCACGGTTGTAGCAGTAGAAAGAGTAGCGAGCGAGCGTCATCATTGGTACGATGCCGTAGCAGGGGCTGGGCTCGGATTTCTTTCTGCTGAAGCTACATGGTGGGTTAGTCGCAAACTGTTCCCTAATAACAAAAAAGTGGCACTCGCCCTTTCGCCTAGTGCCGCTTATTTCCGTCTAGCGCTCTAGGGCGCAAAGGGGTCAGGCACCTTTGCGCCCTGAAAGAGCAGCGTCGTCTTGCAGGTCTTACTCAACAGGAATTGGCAGATAAGATTGGAACCAAGAAAAGCTATATCTCCAAATTGGAGAATGGCCATGCAGATATTCAGCTTTCTACACTTTTCCGCATATTTGCAGGTTTAGGCAAACGAGTATCGCTTACCATATTATAATAATGTAAGCTATTCTATCTTATTTGGCAGGGATTTCTAAATTTCCCTGCCATTTTCTTTTGAGTTTCAGAAATTATCCTTATCTTTGCCCTCAGATATTTATGTCAAACCCTTTAAAATGAATTTGCCAATGAAATAGAAACAAAACGAACAACGCTAACAGACCTCCACCTTGAGGCACAGCCTCGTGAGGTCATAGAGAATAATAAACAATTAAATTATTAACTTACAGAATAGCGTTTCTGTTCGTATGCTTTGAAATAGATATTGAGCTTTTAGCTCTTGTTCTTAGAAATTCGAATACCGCCAATATTCTAAATCGCAGAGAACAAGCAGATAGAAAGTTCACGTCATTAGGCGTGGACTATTCGTGCTTGTTTGCGATTAGGTCGCTTGGCGGTAACCTGAATTCTGATAAGTATCGAATGGTTCCGCCTATATTTATTGTTATTAGGAAATGAAAAATTTGTCTTTATCATGTATTTTTACAGTTCTTTTCAGTGTTGTATTTTTTATGAGTTGTTCAAATAGTAATGATGGTATTGGTTCAGATTCAATGTTATCAAAAAAACTTGAAAGTATCAGAACAAATAATGGGTGGTCTATAAAGTTGCTTTATGATTCAAAGGACAATATTGTTGGTTTATCAGGCAATAATCATTCTGTTTCTTTAAATTATAATGATAATGTTTTGTCATCAAATGCGTTTAAGGCGACTATTGAAAATGGAAAAGTCTCGACTTTCGAAATGGATAAAGGAGAAGAATTTACTTGCAAGATGAAATATAACAATAATGGAAAAATAGCAAGTATTTCCAGTACATACGGTTCAATTGTAAATGACTATTCTCTAATTTGGGATGGAAACAATATTTCAAAGATAGAGTATAGAAAAGAAGGAGAGCTTTATGGATGGGTCAAATATACTTATACTCATTATAAAGCTGGATATATTTCTTTTTTATGTTATTTTAATCCTTTTGGAGAGTTTGATTTTTTAGATACAATAGAAGAATCAGCAGTTTTCTACACAGGACTTTGTGGAAACCTATCTTTTAATCTACCTGAAACAGCAGAAAGTTGGGCAAAATATAAACCAAAGTCATTTAACGAAAATAATGAAACAAGAATAAGAAATTATTCATATAAAGTAAACGATGACAATTATCCTATTGAAATATATATAATAGGGTCAGATTTCATAGATGATAAAATTGATGTAACTACTCAGCACCTCTATCCATGAGAGGATCAGCGCGTTAATAATTTATAAACTTGATTTTGGGCAAAATCCAATCCTTTGCCAATTCGGTTTCAT
>CAJOGK010000021.1:0-562 GCA_905234145.1 uncultured Prevotella sp.
CATATACGTGGGCATGGGAGGCGCCTCGGTGACACAGGGCAAGCCCTCTTCATCGACCAGGAAATAGAGACATTGCTCGATGTCGTACTTACGGGTGTAGAGCTGTTCGAGCTTGAAGATACGTTGGGGCATGATCTTCTCGGTGGCAAACACATCGTAGGCCTTGTTGAGCAACTCGGTGCCCAACCAGCCTCGCGGGTCGCGACTGTCGCCCGATTTGTTCTGGTGGAGCACACATACAATGCAGCAGTTGAAGGCCTGCGCGGTCTTCATCAGCTTCTCCATCATGTCCTGTGCCACGGTGCCGTCGTTGATGTCGGACACGAGGTCGCGGATGCCGTCAAGGATCACCAGATCGGGCCTGTAGTGCTCGATAGCCTCTAAGAAATAGGCCTCGCGGTGGGCGCGATCGACGTTGCGGACATTGAAAATGTCGAACATGTGTTCGGGGAAAGGCTCATCGTCGAAGCGCGAGAGTAACATATAGAGCACGAAACAGAATGACTGAGCCTGGCGCTCAGTGAAATCCATCAGAATCTTACGGTTGTGACGGGAAATGTTG
>CAJOGK010000021.1:615-3571 GCA_905234145.1 uncultured Prevotella sp.
GCCGAAGGATGTTGGAGGCTAAATGAATTGTATTCATACAAGAATTTGAATTTTTTACATTTGAAATAATGATGTCGCCGGTCGACGGGATAAAGGTACGGAGATTAGACGAGGTGATGAAATATCCATCCCCACGGGGATAGTATTAATATTTTTTAATTATTTAAACATTTGACAAAATGAAATCTTGCGCCAGGCGACCACCTGAGAATGTGGCAATTCCTGCTGATTAACAGGGATATTCGCGCAAAGTTAAGGAACCGGCCAACAGAGTTGCAGCAATGGGAGCAAATCGTGATGAACGAGCTGCGCAAGGCTGTATGTATGGATGATGGATGAGGGAAGATGTGAGATGGAAGAAGGATGATGTATGAAGGATGATGGAAGAAGGATGATGTGAGATGGATGATGGAAGAAGGGGTAGAGAAATTATTCCAATGGTATAAGGAATCATTGAATTAACCCTGCATTCTTTTAGTTGCTGCGCTTTGTAAAAGCGGAAAAGCCGAGCGATAGCCGTCTCTTATTAAAGGGCTGATGCAAACGCATCGGCCTTTTGTCGTTTATAGACCCCAACGGGGTTTAATAACATAGCGTAGGGGCTCGGCCCTACGTGAATGGGTATCCACCCATCATTTTTATCGGATGCTATGGTTCTGAGCAGTTCGCTCGATTTCTGGAACTCTTCATCACGTCGAAGGTCTATCTATTATCATTCTTCAGAGGATCGTATTGTTCTGTCGCATGCGCTGTTTTGGGTGATGACGCAGCCTCAGTGCCTGAAGGGTAAGATTAGGAAGGAAAGGTTGAACAACTGGAATGGTTGTCAGCCCGATTTTTCGTTAAAAATGCAAAATAAAACAAAAGGAATGCAATTGAATTTAAAGAAAATCACTATCTTCGCGCAAAAAAATAAAGATATATGAGCAATTACATCACATCAATACATGTAAACCAGATCTTTCACTTGAATGATCTGGATATTCATGTTTCGACCGACAAGAAACAGCATCTGATACTGACTGGTAGGAATGGCAGTGGTAAGACTTCGCTGATGAACGCCATGATGGAGTTCATAGAGAAGATTTATGCAGACAAGAATCTGCAGTTTTTGGATTATGACAAAAATCTTAAAGATGTAAATGATGCTTTAGAGCGATTCAAACAGCTGGGAGATGCCGCGAATATCGTTAAACATGAAGAAGTGGCCAAAATATGGGAGCATAAGAAAGATGTTCTTTACGGAAAAGTTGATGTAAAGTTCAAAGATATTACCCAATTTGCCAGAGATATTGATGAAGGACGGTTCATCGTAGCCTATTATAATGACAAACGCTGGCCAAACTTTGTTGAGCATGACCAACCCAGGAAGCCAGACATGGAAATGAAGGGTATCAAGACTAGCAAAGTGGATCAGTTCTTGGATTTGCTGACGCATTACCAACTGCAAACAGCTTTTGCACAACTGAAGGATAATGAGAAGCGTGTGTCGGCTATCGGGAAATGGTTTGCGGGAATAGAGAAGATCTTTCAGAAGCTGTTCGAAGATCCTAAGTTGTATTTGGATTTTGACTCAGACAACTATAAATTCTATTTTGTAACCAATGGTAAGCGATTTAAGTTTACCGAGTTGTCAGCAGGTTATTCGGCAGCGCTTGACATTATTTCGGACCTGATATTCAAGATGCAGGGGACAGACAGACTGGTGGATGTGTATGACAAGGAGGGTATTGTGCTGATAGATGAAGTTGAGACTCACCTGCATTTGGAACTTCAGCGCCAGATTCTGCCATTGCTGACATCGGTATTCCCTAATATACAGTTTGTTGTTTCTACGCACTCCCCGTTTGTGCTTAGCTCAATCAAAGATGCTGTTGCCTACGATTTGGAACGTCATGAAGTGATTGGCGATTTGACTGATTACTCATACGAGTCGCTGGCTGAGGGATACTTCGGTGTGAAGACCAATTCGGTGGAGATAGAGGTGAGACTGGAGCGCCTGGAGGAGCTGCTTAAGAAAGGTGGTGAACTGGATGTTGCGGAGAAGGACGAACTGAATCGTCTGCAGTCGGACTTTGAGAATTTGCCGGAGTTGGTAGCCCCTTCGCTGAAAGGCAAGTACTTTGAAATAACCAGGAAGTATCAGCGTTAAAACGGAGGAAACGATGATTAGAGTAAGGAAACGTGAAGATGCGCCTGAGGAGCTGGCGACCAATGGTTATACGGATGATGCCGTGAAAAGTGCCATCTTGGAGGACCAAGATGATAAATGCTATATTTGTGAACGCAAGGTGACGACTGATTATCAGGTAGAACACCTGGCATCGCAGAATGCATACGCGGCAGGTGTTAATGAATGGGAGAATCTGTATATCGCATGCAATTATTGTAATGATAAGAAGAAAACCTCGTTTGACGATATCAAGCATCCAGACACTTACAATGTGGAGGATGTGATTAGGCACAGTGTGGATTTGGAAAATGAACGTGTAACGTTTACTACAGAAAGTGAAGATGCTGCAGTGCAGAATACAGTCAAGATGCTGGAGCGTATGTTTAACGGTACCAATGCTCCGAAACGAGTACTGATGGAAACGAGGTTCTACAATAAGTTCAAACAGAGCTATAATAACTTTCAGAGCGTTGTACATGACTACCTAGCGGGACATACTGAGGAAATGCGCCCTGTGATAGAAATGCAGATAGGACAGAGAAGTGAGTATCTTGCATTCAAATATGCTGTTATTATGGAGAACGAGACCCTTCGCCAGGATTTTGGAGATATGGTGAGGTGGAATAAGGAGTAGAAGGAAGCGGGAAGAGGCATGGCTTGAGGCTATGCCTCTTTTTCACATTTGCTATGGTAGAATTTAAGTTTATTGAATACGGAACGGACTTTGGTACCCGTGACATGGGACAGAAACTTCGTGAGAAACTCTTGCCACTCATTAATGGT
>CAJOGK010000021.1:3640-26414 GCA_905234145.1 uncultured Prevotella sp.
CTTTGGATGAATTGAAACGACGTACCACATTCCGTGGACTCAATCCATTGGCTGAACGTAGTGTGTTGGTAGCTCTTCAGAGAAGGTATAAAGTATTGTATTTACAGCGCAGAAGTCTATAATACTGCGGTAACGCAAAAAAAAAGTGGGTTACCGCAGTAAAATAACGCACTATTTGTTTTGAGTTTCAATAAAAAATGCTATCTTTGCAAAAAAATTGCGAGCCATATATTGGTAAGGATGGCGAAGAGCATAAGGGCGCTCAGATAGACCTGATTATTGACCGTGGTGATAAGACTATTAACCTCTGCGAGATGAAGTTCACTAACAAACCCTTTGCAATTTCTGCAGAATATGCACAACGAATGTTGGAACGGCGTGATACATTCCGTGAGGTTACTGGTACTAATAAGTCCCTTCACTTGACTATGGTGACTTCTGCAGGTTTGGTGCACAATGCGGGATGGCAAAGTATAAATAATGAGGTGGATATAGATGACCTTTTTTATTATGAGCTCCATACTGGGGCATTATTTTCGTGCTGGATACACACAGGGGCTCGCCCCTGTGCTAGGTTGTATCGCCCCTACAGGGCATCGCATGACCCCATCGGGGTCGAATAACATAGCGTAGGGGCTTGCCCCTACGGTTGGGGTGCACACACCTCATATCGCCCCTGTAAGGGGCTAATAGCCTAGCATAGGGCCGAAGCCCTATGTGAATGCATATCACCATCCCCCTTTAAAAAAAGGTTAAAAAGATTATAGGGTTACAACCATTTGGAAATGTTTTCGTATATTTGCCAAGGAAAATATGATTAATCTAAAAACTGAAAATGATATGGGAAAGTTTGAATTGATGGCGCTACCGTATGCGATAGACGCATTGGAGCCAGTGATAAGCAGGCAGACGCTGGAGTTTCATCATGGGAAGCATCTGGCGGGGTATGTGAATAATCTGAATGGGCTGCTAGAAGGGAGTCCGTTGGCAGAATTGTCGTTGGAGGAGTTAGTTTGCAAGACCTCTGGAGGTGTGCTGAATAATGCTGGGCAGATATTGAACCATGAGTTGTACTTTGGGCAGTATTGTGCGCCTAAGGATGATAACGCTCCTACAGGAAAGCTTGCTGAGGCAATAGTGCGTGACTTTGGGTCGTTCGAGGTGTTCAAGGAGGCTTTTCAAAAGAGTGGGGCAACACTCTTTGGCTCTGGCTGGGTGTGGCTATCATCAGACAAGGATGGTAAGCTGGTGATTACTCAGGAGGCGAATGCTGCGAACCCTGTGCAAAAGGGGCTGAAGCCGCTGCTAACCTTTGATGTGTGGGAGCATGCGTACTACCTGGATTATCAGAATCGCCGACCAGACCACTTGGCTGCACTCTGGCGGATCGTGGATTGGCAGGTGATAGGAAAGAGATACGAATTATTGTGACGCAGTACACAGGGGCACGCCCCTGTGCTAGGATATATTGCCCTTACAGGGCGGTTTTTGATCCGTCTCGGATACCCAGGGGCAAGCCCCTGTGCTAGGATATATTGCCCTTACAGGGCAGGTTATCCGTACCGGATATACCACAGGGGTGTCGAATTGATTCCCAGGGGCACGCCCCTGTGCTAGGTTATATTGCCCTTACAGGGCATCCATGACCCCGACGGGCATCTATGACCCCAACGGGGTCGGATAACATAGCGTAGGGGTTCACCCCTACGGTTGATGGCAATTTCATCCCCCCACTGCCCCTGTCGCTCGGCCTTTGGACGCTTGCTACCCGCTCGGCTATGCCGCTTGGCTCGTCCAAGAACGGGACGCAAGAAAGGGCTCATAAAAAGGCATGGAATATAAAATATGGTTAAAATGGCTGTAACGTTACAACCTTTTTCGGGAACATTTTGTATCTTTGCGGTTGAAAACATATAAACTTATGCCACAATCATTATCAAAAATATACGTACATTTGGTGTTTTCGACCAAGGGGCGAACCGAAACCATCCCCAAAACGCATCTAACCGAGGTACATGCGTATGTAGCGGAAATATTCAATAACCACGGATGTCCCGCCATACAGGTAGGCGGAACTGCCAACCACATACACATCCTTTTCCTGTTAGGCAAGCAGGCGAATTTATCGGAAATTGTTCGAACCGTAAAATCGAGCACGTCGCGATGGATTAACGAGAAGAACAACAACCCGTTCCATCGGTTTTTCTGGCAGGAGGGATATGGAGCGTTCAGTGTGAGCAACAGTCATGTGGATGCCGTGGTGGAGTATATCAAAGGTCAGGAGGAGCACCACCGGAAAGTGTCGTTCCAAGATGAGTTTCGCAAGATATGCCAGTTGTACAAGGCCGAATTGGATGAGCGGTATGCGTGGGATTAAAGACCCCAAAGGGGGATATAGTTATGAGTCCCCTACAGGGGCGGTATAATATCCGTTCCGGATATTCCCAGGGGCGAGCCCCTGGGCTAGGGTATTTCGCCCCTACAGGGCAGGTATCCGTACCGGATATACCACAGGGGTGTCGAATTGATTCCCAGGGGCGAGCCCCCGGGCTAGGGTATTTCGCCCCTACAGGGCAGGGATAGACCCCATCGGGGTCAAATAACTCAGCATAGGGGCGAGCCCCTATGTTAATGGATATTATCATCCATCACCATCTATCCATCCAACACATCCATCCAATACATTCCTCCAACATATCCATCAAATACATCCCTCCAATACATTCCCCGTAGGGGGATATAACCAAAGAAAGGGGGCTTTGGGGAACATTTTGTGAGTTTGATGTTACGTTGAAAGTACTATCGTTCGAAAAAAGCTCCAATAAATTTGGCTATTTGCTCAGTTATTTGTACCTTTGCAGTCTATATTAATTTTTGAAACTTTGCAGCCGTTATGAGATATTTCATCACTTTTAGCTACGATGGTACCAATTATCACGGTTGGCAGATACAACCGAATGGGGTGTCGGTGCAGGAGAAACTGCAGTGGGCATTGTCGACACTGTTGCGCGAAGAAATCGTGGTAACAGGGGCTGGGCGTACGGATGCGGGGGTGCATGCCAGAATGATGGTAGCGCACTTTGAGATGGAAGATGGCAGCTTCGATGATAAAGACTTGGTGTATAAGCTGAACAGGCTGTTGCCGCAGGATATCGCAGTCAAGAAAATAGAGCCTGTAAGCGACGATATGCATGCCAGATTCTCGGCTACCTCGCGTACCTATCATTATTATATACATACGGCGAAGAATCCCTTCTTGAGGGCGTATTCGTGCGAACTGCATTACCCGCTCGACTTTGAGAAGATGAACGAAGCTGGGCGACTGCTGACGGGCTATGAGGACTTCGGGGCTTTCTGCAAGGCGCACAGCGACGTAAAGACGACACTATGCCACGTGACGAGAGCCGAATGGATACAGACGGGCGAGACGACTTGGTATTTCGAAATTACGGCCAACCGATTCTTGAGGAATATGGTAAGGGCCGTGGTGGGCACGATGATAGACGTAGGGCGAGGGAAACTCTCGCTGGAGGACTTTTGTAAGGTAATAGAGGGAAAGAAGCGCAGCGATGCTGGCGAATCGATGCCGGGCAATGCGCTCTTCCTGGAAGACATCAAATATTAAAGATACAACTTTCGCATGTATTAAAAGAACCACAGATGACGCAGATGGCACAGATTTATTTAAAACAACGGATTAAACGGATGACACGGATTATTCATATTGGATTTAATGCCATATCGACGCGCAGCCAAAATCCGTGAAATCCGTGAAATCTGTAGTCAAAAAGTACTTGAGAAACTTGAATTAAAAATTAAAGATAAATGTGGCTGATATTGGCTTTTATGTCGGCGGCGATGCTGGGCTGCTACGATTCGTTTAAGAAACAGGCGCTGAAGGAGAATGCAGTGATACCTGTGCTGTTTCTGAACACGCTGTTTTCGAGTTTGATTTTCCTGCCGTGTATCGTATTGAGCTGTACGACAACGGTGCTTGATGATACCATCTTCCATACGGCTAGTGGCGGCTGGGAGATGCACAAGTATATTCTGCTAAAGGCGCTGATCGTGCTGAGCAGTTGGATTCTGGGCTATTTCGGCATGAAGCACTTGCCGCTGACCATCGTAGGACCGATCAACGCTACCAGACCCGTGATGGTGCTGGTGGGTGCACTGCTGTTCTTTGGCGAGCGGCTGAACGTATGGCAGTGGATTGGTGTGATGCTGGCGGTGGTATCGTTTCTGATGCTGAGTCGCAGTGGCAAGAAAGAGGGTATCGACTTTAAGCACGACCACTGGATTTACATGATCGTAGGTGCAGCCGTGATGGGAGCCATCAGCGGACTGTACGACAAATACCTGATGGCGCCTGTGGAAAACGGGGGCGTGGGACTCGACAGAATGATGGTGCAGTCGTGGTATAACATCTACCAATGCGCCATGATGGGGGCGATGCTGATGCTGCTGTGGTGGCCTAAGCATAAGGAAACGACACCTTTCCACTGGTCGTGGTCGATTCTGGGCGTGAGCGTATTCCTCTCAACGGCCGACTTCATGTATTTCTACTCGCTGAGTCTGCCTGCCGCTATGATCTCGATCGTGTCGATGATTCGCAGAGGCAGTGTGATTGTCAGTTTCTTGTTTGGGGCGTGGTTCTTCCATGAGCGCAACCTGAAGGCCAAGGCTGTAGATTTAGCGCTGGTTTTGCTGGGTATGGTCTTCCTTTACATCGGCAGCCGCTGATTTCTTTTTCTTTTTTTTCTTCGAAGAGAACAGGTCGCCCAGACCATCGAAATCTTTCTTCATGATAAGGCCGATACCTTGGGTGTTGAGTGCCGACTTTGTGAAGTAGCGATCGTTGGTCTGGTTATACACCTTCAGCGCGAGGTTGCCGTTGGGGTAGAGCAGATACTGCACGTCGAAGTCGCCGATAAACGAAGGCGTGGCCTGGGTGGCGTTGTCGCGATAGCCGAACTGGCCGTTGAAGAGCAGTCGGTTGTTAAACAGGCGCCCGTTGATGATGCCCTCGTATTCGGCATTGTGCCATCCCTCGTTTCCGGTAGAGATGTTGGCGCCGAAGTTCCAGTTCTCGTTCTTGATAACCTGACTCAGCAGGGTGTTGATTTGTGTAGACAGCGTGCCCGAGAGGAAACTCTGCATGGCGAGTGACGTCTGATCGGACTGCTGACCATTGTTATTGTTGATATTCTGCGTATAGAATCGGCCAATACCCAACAGATATAATACCTGCTGGTTCATTTCCTGCTGACCATTAATGACTGAGCGCACCATCTGCTGCTCGTCGGCATTTACATTCGGCATCTCAAGGTCGAAGTCTACCTGTGGGGCATTGGGCTGGCCACTGATGTTCATCAGGCAGTTGACACGAATGGTGTTGCTGGAGAACGAGTTGCCGATGTTTAAGTCAGACAGGCTGACACCATTCACCGTGTACATGGCCTGCATATTCAAAGCCGCATTGTATGGGTCGCCGCCAAAGATAATCGTACCGCCTTTATTAAAGGTGAAATTCTTCTTGATGATATTCTGGATGGTAATGCCATACGTGCCGTGATCGATGGTGTAAGTGCCGAACATGTTGAAGGGGCCTTTATTATGATAGGTGGCACGGATGGTGCCCTCGCCATTCAGGGTAATATAATCTTTGGTATTGGCATCCATCAGCAGGCGCATAGTGGCGTCGGGCGTGGTGTTTACAAGGAAATTGATGTAGATATCGGTTCTGTTTTGTGGCGTGTAGAAATCAGTCGCAGAACTATTCTCCTTCCACTTTCCACCTTCCGCATTCCTCGAATCATTCGCCTCCCAGTGGATGAACTCCTGTCGCGAGATGGCATTAGGATTAGCGGCATTATAGGTAAACACGCTGTTCTTCTCGGGCGTGACGTTACAATTGATGATAACCTCGTTTGGCAATCCCTGGATGGTGACATTGCCTGAGGCGTAGACGGTGCCGTAGAAATTAGAATCGCCAAAGTCGGTAAAGTCGTAAGCCAAGAGGTTTTCGGCTTCCACACTGAGGTCGAACGTCATGCTGGTAAGATGCTTGTGGTGTATGCCTCCAGAGACGTAGGCTGTATGGCCATCGCGATCGTGGATGCGCAAATGGCGGAGCTCAATCTCGTCGGGAATCATAATGACCGTATCGCGCTGTAAGGTATATGTGGTGTTGAGCGAGGTAACCGTTGCTTCGCCATCGACTACGATCTGGCCTGTAAGGTTGATGTTGTCGAGGGTACCTGCCAAGCGCGCCTTGCCCTCGGCACGGCCCGTGATACTACTGAGGAAGGTATTCGTAAAGTTGTGCATGAAATCGATATAGGTGCCCCGGGCGTCGAACGCAAGGTCGATGGTGTTGTGTATGGGCGATACGTAGCCTTCGATGTAGGTCTTTGAATCGTCGCCATCATCGGTAAATGCTTGTATATCAATCTGCTGCGCTTCTTTGTTCCAGTCTGCCTTTGCATGGAGCACACCCATGCGGCCCTTCTCGAATTTGAACTCTTCGACCTGTAAATCGGCGTGGGCATCGAAATCACCAAAGAGTTGGGTGGCCTTGGCGCGACCCGTGGCTCTGCCGCTGAACTCTACACTGTGGAAGTTAACCAAATCGAGGATATAGGAGACCTCTACCTGATTCAGATCGACAATGAGCGAATCGGCAGGACGCTTCGAGGCGATGCCATCGACGATGATATGCTCTTGGCCGTGGTGGACAGAGAAATGGTCGACCAGAAGACGATCCTCACTGTAGAGAATATCGGAGGGCTCGAGATTCCACGTGCTGTTTTGCAGGATGACGTGGGAGGGACTGATACGCATGTGGGCCTCGGGCTTGTTGTCGAGATTGCGATACAGCAGGACATTGACGTTCAGTTCGCCGCTCATGCGCTGCTGCGGATGCTTGTTGTCCCATCGTAGCGAGGTCTTGATGTTGTTGTTGCTGGCATCGGCCTGAAGCCCCAGGGAGAGGTGGTGGCCGTTATCCATCAGCTTCGTGAAGTTGGCATTGCACTTCATGGTATCGGCAGGGGTATCGATGGTAATGCTGCCATCAGAGTACCAGGCGTCACCGTAAGCAAACGAGGGGAACTCGCCATTGAGTTGGATGGCTTGCGTGAGGTCGTTGATCTGGGCTTGCAGTATGATGGGCTGCTGTAGCTGCAGATTGACACCGAGGAAACGGTTGAGCCAGTCGGTCTTGCTAAGGAGCAGGCGCAGACTGAAATTATTGTCAGTCTGATGATTAAGCGGTGGAAGCCCGGGAAGGGTAGGGAGCTTTGAACCCACGGCATTGGCGATGCTTTGTGCCAGCGTGTTGTAATCGAACTTGCCCCTGAGCTCTGCATCGGCAAAATCGCTTTTCAGTGTCAGGAAGTGGATGCCCTCGTCGTAGCCGGAGGTAAGCATCAGATTGTCGAGGTTGTAGGCCTGTTCGGTATCTGTTGCACTTACACTGAAATTGCTGATGCGTATATTGCCTTGGGCATCGTTCAGGTTGTGGGCTGTAAAGTCGGCATCGATATTGGCCGAGATAACCGATTTGCCAAACTGATCGGTAAGATGGGCGATTTGAGGAGCCAGATGGATGATAGCACCCTGGAGCTTTACCTTCTTGGCCTTGTTTTTAAGGAAGAGATCGTCGGTGATATCGCCATTGAGCTGGATTTTTACATTCGGGTCGTCGATATCGATGGCGCCCATCAGATGGCCTCGCGTGTAACTGCTGTTCAGGTGGATGTTATTATAGGAATAGCCATTGTAGTCGAAATGACTGATGGAACCATTGGCCGTGACATCGGGGTTTTGCTGGTTGTGCCATATTCCGCTGAGGGCGATGTCGGTGGCTATCTTGCCAAAATGGTCATTGTCGAGCAGTTGGCGAATGTTTAAATCAGGGGTAGCGACCTGTGCGAGGAAGTGCTTGTCGGCGGTTATGTCGAAAGAGACATTCACATGTCCTGCACCAGAGGATACATTGGCCAGGAGCGAAGTAGTGCCATTCTCGTTTTTATCGGCCCGCGCTGAAAGTTGCAGACTGCCAACACGCGCAATCTCCCTCGGTATCTGGGGGAAACTTTTTGCCAGGAAATCGATGCTCTGCTCGGAAAGGCTGGCGTGGTTCAGCTCTAC
The DNA here is from genome assembly GCA_905234145.1 of uncultured Prevotella sp. Classification (GTDB taxonomy): domain Bacteria; phylum Bacteroidota; class Bacteroidia; order Bacteroidales; family Bacteroidaceae; genus Prevotella. The sequence continues at coordinate 11,795 of CAJOGK010000021.1, forward strand.
GTGCCATCTGGGCTGGTGCTGCCAGTCCTCGATAGAACCGTTGGCAAGAATGTCGATATCCTTCTCATTGGTGGCGATGCTGAGTGAAGGAATCGTGAGTTTCCGGTCAGTGCCATTGAAGTGAGAATTGACAAGAATCTGTCTCTGGAAATTCTTAAACGAATTATTGAAACATCTTAAATCAGAGGGCGTTATGCCTGTATCTTTAATGATACCATAGAAGGAAAGCGAGCCTGGTACGAGTCGCTTAGATTCTATTTGATACTGTGCAGAAAGGGTATCGATTTGGAGCAGACTACTAGGCATGACCACCTGCAAATTGGTGAGCAAGGCACTATGTTCTCCAGCATCGAGTTTCAGACTGATGCGCTCGATATCCAAGCCTGAGCTTTCATGACACTCCAGGCGCTTGATGTTTACATTGAGCGAATCGTCGGTAAGCGTTCGCAGGTTGATATCGGCATTGATATTGTTGAGCCGGAGGTGGGCTAGATTGAAAAGTCCTTCCGTATGCGGCTTAAAACGCTGGTGGAAACTGAGCGAGGAGCGACGCATGATCAGGGAATTGATGCGCAAATCGAGTGGGGTATGCGTGGTGGTATCTTTCGAGGCCAGACTATCGAGTACGAACTGGAAATTGGGCTTCGACAGGGTCGTCTGCTGATAGAGCGAGAGGCGCGCACCGAAAAGTTGTGCCGAGGAAATCGCAATCTTTCCGTTTATCAGGGGCGCGATGTCAATCTTGGCAGAGAGACGGGCCACGCGCACCATCTCCTTTTGCTGCTGATCGAAGATAAGAACGTCGTTGACGATAACACGATTGAGGAAGCCCAAGTCCACACGTCCGATAGAGACTTGTGTACCTAGTTTTTGCCCAACAACATTGGCAATTTTCGAGCCAATGAATTGTTGAGCGGCAGGGATATGAGAAATTCCCATGAGCATCAAATTGAGTGCGATGATGCCCCAAATCGTCCAGCTGACGAACCGTTTGATTAACTTCACGAGGCAAAAATACGATAAAATATCGGGATTTAAGCATTTTTTTTGTAATTTTTGGTTTTGTCTGCCAAATTTTTATTAATTTTGCCATCGTAGTTTGAAACTATTCTAATCAAACATTTAATAAATGGCAAATGTAATTAGGCTAAAGAAAGGCTTGGACATTAACCTACAAGGACGAGCTGAGGAGAAACTGATTCAGTTGAAGTCGAATGGCAAGTATGCACTTGTGCCAGACGACTTTGAGGGTGTGACTCCAAAAGTTGTCGTTAAGGAAGGCGAAAAAGTCAAAGCCGGGGATGCGCTGTTTGTAAACAAGCAGTATCCTGAAGTGAAGTTTGCCTCGCCAGTAAGCGGAACTGTTCGCGAAGTGGTTCGTGGTGAACGTAGAAAGGTGCTCTGCATTAAGATCGATGCAGATGCCAAGCAGGAGTTTACGGACTTCGGCAAGAAAGACGTCGACAAGTTGGTTGGCGATCAAGTAATTAACGCTTTGCTGGAAGCAGGCATATTCGGCTACATCAATCAGTTGCCGTATGCTGTATCTACCAATCCCAGTGTGAAGCCAAGGGCTATCTTCGTATCAGCCCTGCGCGACAAGCCACTGGCTGGTGACTTCGAGTTTGAGGTAAAGGGACAGGAGGAAGATTTCCAGACTGGCTTGCAGGCGCTCTCGAAGATTGCTCCCATTTATCTGGGTGTAGGCGTAGGTTCTGTGCTCGAAGGCATGAAGCATGCAGATGTAACTGTATTCGACGGCAAATGCCCTGCAGGTAACGTAGGAGTACAGGTAAACAACATCGCTCCTGTTAACAAGGGAGAGGTGGTTTGGACTATCGGTGATCCTACAGTGGTGCTCTTTATCGGACGCTTGTTTAACACTGGTAAGGTGAATCTGACACGTCGCGTGGCCCTTTGCGGAAGTGAGATTAAGAATCCTGCCTACGTAGATATGCTGGTAGGCGAGGAGCTCTCTACGCTTTTGAGCAACAGCTACGATGCACAGAAGAGCGTTCGTATTATTAATGGTAACGTGCTGACAGGCCGCCCAACAACCAAGGAAGGTTTCTTAGGTGCTCATGCCTCTGAGATTACTGTTATCCCTGAGGGTAACGATGCCGACGAGATGCTGGGTTGGATTCTGCCACGCTTCAAGCAGTTCTCTGTAAACCGCAGCTACTTCTCTTGGCTCTGTGGCAAGAAGAACTATGCACTCGATGCCCGTATCAAGGGTGGAGAGCGCCACATGATTATGAGCGGTGAGTACGACAAGGTGCTGCCTATGGATATCTATGGCGAATACCTCATCAAGGCTATCATCGCTGGTGATATCGACCGTCAGGAGGCGCTGGGTATCTATGAGATTGCTCCTGAAGATTTTGCACTTGCCGAATTCGTGGATTCGTCGAAGTTGGAATTGCAGCGCATCGTGCGTGAAGGTCTCAACATTTTAAGGAAAGAAAACGCATAATGACAAACAACGGATTTAACGGATTAATCGGATATAATAATCAGTGAAATCAGTGTAATCCGTTGTAAAATAAAAAAAGAATATGAGTTTTTTAAGGAATTATTTGAATAAGATCAAGCCGAACTTTGAGGAGGGTGGCAAGCTTCATGCCTTCCGCTCGGTGTTCGACGGCTTTGAGACCTTCCTCTATGTGCCTAATGACACGGCGAAGGCTGGTGGCGTGAATATTCACGATGCCATCGACTCGAAGCGCATTATGAGTATGGTGGTGATCGCCCTGATGCCCGCCATGCTGTTTGGTATGTATAATATCGGCTATCAGAACTACCTGGCTGCCGGCACACTCGCAGCAGCTTCGTTCTGCGAAATCTTTGCTTACGGCTTCCTCGCTGTGCTGCCAAAGATTCTGGTGAGCTATATCGTAGGTCTGGGTATCGAGTTTGCCTGGGCACAATGGAAGGGCGAGGAAATCCAGGAGGGTTACCTCGTATCGGGTATCATCATTCCGCTGATTATTCCTATCGGTTGTCCACTATGGATGCTGGCGCTGGCTTGTGCCTTCTCGGTTATCTTCTGTAAGGAGATATTCGGTGGTACGGGTATGAACATCTTCAACCCAGCTGTTGCAGCCCGTATGTTCCTGTTCTTCGCTTATCCTTCGAAGATGACAGGTGATACCGTTTGGGTGGCTCAGAGCAGCATCTTTGGACTTGGTAACGACCTGCCCGACGGATTCACTGCAGCCACACCACTTGGTCAGTTGGCTCAGAACATTACGCCTGATTCATCTATCCTCGATATGGCCATCGGATTTATTCCTGGTTCTATCGGCGAGACTTCGCTCATTGCTATCGCTATCGGTGCAGCTTTCCTGCTGTGGACGGGCATCGCCTCTTGGCGCACCATGCTGAGTGTGTTTGTAGGCGGTATTGCTCTCGCTTTGCTGTTCGAGCAGACTGGTCAGGGCATGACTTGGTGGCACCACTTCGTGATGGGTGGCTTCGCATTCGGAGCTGTGTTTATGGCTACCGACCCTGTGACATCGTGCCGCACAACAACTGGTCAGTATATCTACGGATTCCTGATTGGTGCGATGGCTATTATCATCCGTGTGCTGAATGCCGGTTATCCTGAGGGTATGATGCTTGCCATCTTCTTTGGTAATATGTTTGCTCCCACTATCGACCACTTCGTTGTGGAGCGCAATATCTCGAAACGTTTAAAGAGAGGAGGTACCAAATGAAACTGAATACTAATTCGAATACGTACATTATTATATATAGTGCGATACTCGTAGTAATCGTAGCTTTCCTGCTGGCCTTTGTGTATAAGGCACTGAAGCCTATGCAGGACGCTAACGTAGAACTTGATATCAAGAAGCAGATCCTCTACTCATTGAATATCCGCGGCTTGGATGGTCAGGAGGCAGAAAACAAGTATGCCGAGGTTGTCCTGACGGAGGTGGAAAAGGATGGCGTGAAATATTACGGTTGTAAGATTGACGGACAAACCAAGTATGTGTTCCCCTTGAAGGGCATGGGCCTCTGGGGCGGTATCTCAGCCTTCGTTTCTGTTAACGATGACCTGAATACGATCTATGGCGCTTATTTCAACCATGAGAGTGAGACTGCCGGATTGGGAGCCGAGATTAAGGACTCACAGGCCTGGCAGGAGTTGTTCCAGGGAAAGAAGATCTTCGATGAGAACGGAAATACAGCTATTGCTGTCGTGAAGAAAGTTGAAAATCCAGCTTCGGAAGTGGATTGTGTCACCGGTGCCACGCTTACGTCCAATGGCGTTAGCGATATGCTGCGTGACGGTCTGGCCAAGGGAGTGAAGCTCCTTCAGGAATCCGCCGACGAACCTAAAGCAGAGGAGGAGTAAATTATGGCACTATTCAGTAAACAAAATAAGGAGGTTTTTACTAACCCGTTGAATCTCGACCACCCGATCCTCGGACAGGTATTGGGTATCTGTTCGGCACTTGCCGTCACTGCGCAGCTGAAGCCTGCCATCGTGATGGGTCTTGCCGTGACGGTAATCACTGCTTTTGCCAACGTGATTATCTCTATTATCCGCAATACTATTCCCAACCGCATCCGTATCGTGGTGCAGCTGGTGGTTGTGGCTGCTCTTGTAACCATCGTTTCTCAGATTCTGAAAGCTTTCGCTTACGACGTGAGCGTTCAGCTGAGCGTGTATGTAGGATTGATTATCACCAACTGTATCCTGATGGGACGCTTGGAAGCTTTTGCTATGCAGAACAAGCCTTGGCCCTCGTTCCTTGATGGTGTGGGCAACGGACTTGGCTATGCCATGATTCTGGTGATTGTAGGTGCTGTTCGTGAGCTCTTAGGCCGTGGTTCGTTGCTTGGCTTCCAGATTATCCCTGATGGCTGCTACAGCTTCGGTTATGTGAACAACGGTATGATGACGATGCCAGCTATGGCGCTGATTCTCGTGGGCTGTGTGATTTGGGTTCATCGTGCATATTTTTATAAGGAGAAATAAGATATGGAACATATAATTAGTTTATTATTCCGTTCGATCTTTGTCGACAATATGATCTTCGCCTTCTTCCTCGGCATGTGCTCTTATCTGGCTGTGTCGAAGACCGTGAAGACCTCTCTAGGACTGGGATGCGCTGTGACCTTTGTGCTCACCGTTACTGTTCCTGTGAACTATCTGTTGCAGACCAAGGTACTGGGTGATGGATGTTTGGTAGAAGGTGTAGACCTGAGCTACCTCTCGTTCATTCTCTTCATCGCTGTGATAGCAGGTATGGTGCAACTGGTAGAGATGACGGTAGAGAAATACTCGCCATCGCTCTATGCAGCACTTGGTATCTTCCTGCCTCTGATTGCTGTTAACTGTGCCATCATGGGTGCCTCGCTCTTTATGCAGCAGCGCATTCTGATGGATCCCTCTAACTCGCAGGCCATCACCTCTATCTGGGATGCCATCGTCTATGGCTTTGGCTCTGGTATCGGTTGGATGATCGCTATCGTGGCGATGGGTGCCATCCGCGAGAAGATGCAATATTCGGATGTGCCCAAGCCCTTGCAGGGCCTCGGCATCGTGTTTATTACTGTAGGCCTCATGGCGATGGCCATGATGTGTTTCTCTGGACTAAATATTTAATAAGGTATGGCACAGTTTATAGCATATAGTATAGGAGTATTCCTCATTGTAATACTCTTGCTCGTAATTATCCTGCTGGTGGCAAAGAAATATCTTTCGCCTTCAGGAAATGTGAACATTGTGATTAACGGCGACCGTACCATCTCTGTAGCCCAGGGTAACTCGCTGATGTCAACACTCAACGAGAACGGTGTGTTCCTGCCTTCTGCCTGCGGTGGTAAGGCTTCTTGTGGACAGTGTAAGGTACAGGTGCTTGAAGGAGGAGGGGAGATACTCGACTCAGAGAAGCCCCACTTCTCGCGTAAGGAAATCAAGGCTGGCTGGCGCTTAGGTTGCCAGTGTAAGGTAAAAGGCGATTTGAAGATACACGTGGATGAGAGTATCCTTGGTGTAAAGGAATATGAGTGTACCGTGATTAGTAATAAGAACGTGGCTACCTTCATTAAGGAATTTAAGGTGCAGCTGCCTGCTGGAGCTCACATGGATTTCCTGCCAGGATCGTATGCACAGATTAAGATTCCTGCCTTTGACTGCATCGATTATGACAAGGACTTTGATAAGTCGCTGATAGGTGATGAGTATCTGCCTTCATGGGAGAAGTTTGGCTTGTTCCCATTGAAGTGTAAGAACCCTGAGCCCACCATCCGTGCTTATTCAATGGCCAACTATCCTGCAGAGGGTGATGTGTTCATGCTCACCGTTCGTATCGCTACACCACCATTCAAGCCCGATCGCAGTGGCTTCATGGAGGTGAACCCAGGTATCGCTTCTTCGTACATCTTCTCGTTGAAACCAGGCGACAAGGTGATTATGAGTGGTCCTTATGGCGATTTCCACCCACACTTCGACTCAAAGAAGGAAATGATTTGGGTCGGTGGTGGTGCTGGTATGGCTCCGCTACGTGCACAGATCATGCACATGACGAAGACGCTTCATACCAAAGATCGCGAGATGCACTACTTCTATGGAGCACGTGCGCTCAATGAGGTGTTCTATCTCGACGACTTCCTGGGCTTGGAGAAGGAGTATCCAAACTTCCACTTCCACCTGGCTCTCGACCGTCCAGATCCAGCTGCAGATGCTGCAGGCGTGAAGTACACTCCAGGCTTCGTTCATCAGGTAATGCTCAATACTTATCTGAAAGACCACGAGGCTCCCGAGGATATTGAGTACTACATGTGTGGACCTGGCCCAATGTCAAAGGCTGTAGTTTCTATGCTCGACTCGCTCGGCGTAGAGCCAGAAAGTATCATGTATGATAACTTCGGAGGCTAAATAACCTCAAAAATGACGGGCCTAACACAGCGTTAGGCCCGTTTTTTATAATTATTTTAGGAATATTCTTGGAGTTTACAATTTTTTTTGTAATTTTGTAGCCGATAGTAATCAACCTAAAATGAAGTCGAGGCTGCTACATATCGCCCTACTGCTACTAACCGTTGCCATTCAGGCAAAGGCAGATAACTTTGGATTTACAAAACAGAACCCCTTGATTTTTGGTATGGATATGGATTATCCTCCACTTCAGTATGTGAATCCAGACGGTATTCCAGAGGGTAAAGATGTAGCCTTTATACAAGAGTTGATGCATCGCATGAATATCCCGTTTACCTATGCTCCAAATACTTGGAGTGCAATTGCTGGTGATATCCTAAATGGTAAGGTAGACCTTGGAATGATGGTGTATTCCAGCTATCGCAAGGACTCTACCAATTATTCTCGCGCCGTTTTCCGCATGTACTATCAGATTTTATATCGTGCTAATGAAAAGTCATCTTTCGACATTCGTAATCTCTCAGGTAAGACGATTGCTTTTATGTCATCAAGACCTGTGAAGGATACATTGGAGAAGATAGGTGCTAAGACGGTTATCGTAACTGATATTAGCAAGGCGATTTTAAATCTGTCGGAAGGTTATTATGATGCATTGATTTGTTTCCGTCATCAGACGAAGTATCTTACTGAGCGTTATAACATCGGAAACTTGTTGTATACAGACCTTACCTTGATGCCTCGTGAATATTGTTACGTGAGCAATAATAAGGAATTGATAGATGCTATCAATAAAGAGCTTGATAAGATGGAACAAGAGGGTGTTATCAATGGCATTTATGGTGTTGATATCACCTCGGAATTTGGAAGTTCGGAAATACCAAGATGGATTTGGTACCTTGTCGCTTTTGTTGTGTTTACTTCACTCATAGTCGTCATCTTCTTACAGCGAAAGGCTCGTAAGCGACTGATGTTGGAAATGAAACGTGCTCAGGAGAGCGAGGAACTGGCTCGTCAGAATGAGCAGAAAGCAAAAGAAAATGAGGAGTTAGCCCGACAGAATGAGCAGAAAGCGAAAGAGAATGAGGAGCGTGCTAGAAAGAGTGAGGAACTGAAAGATGTATTTTTGAGCAATGTGAGTCATGCTTTGCGCACACCTTTGAATGCGGTTATCGGTTTCTCAGACCTTCTGATGTCAACGCCAGAGGAGATGCTGCCTAATGAAGAGCGTCAACAATTGTATGGACTCATCAATGATAATGGGTTGCAGCTGCTCCATTTGATTAACGAATTGCTTACTCTGAGCGATATCGAGGTAAAAGATAAAAACTTTGAGCGCCAGGTGATAGATGTTGATCAGGAGATGAGATCTTATGCTGCAGAAATACGTCCACAGCTTTCAGAAGGTGTAGCGTTCGTACTCAATGAACCCATGAACGGTATTCGAGCAGTTTTAGATAACAAGATGATGCGTACGGTTACGATGCATTTGCTTGAAAATGCTCAGCAACATACGCAATTTGGAGCTGTGGAATTAAGTTACTATGTGAAGGAAGGTGGCTTATACGTAGAGGTGAAGGATACCGGTGAAGGTTTACCTGACCCTTTGAAGAAGAATATCTTTGCGCTATTGTCTGATAAGAATACATATACACAGGAAGAGGTTCCAGGACTGGGACTTAGTGTTTTGAAAGCCATTATCGACAAGTCGGGTGGCAAAGTGGGATATAAAGATAATGAAGAAGCAGGACGCGGTTGCATTTTCTGGTACTGGGCACCAGTTCAGATTGTCGACTGAAGAATGATATAGATAACGAAAAGAAGGTAATGACGTCAATCATTGTTATATTGTTGCTGTTAGGGTATGTATTGATTGCTACAGGCCACTTAACGGGTGTAAACAAAGCAGCCATAGCGATGTTTATCGGTACAGTGGGATGGGTGATGTATGTATGCTATGGCACTGATTATGTTATGTCGCTCCATCCTCAGGATTATGAGGAATACCTAGGTGGCGAAGACCCAACGAGTAATGCGGTAAAGCTATATATTTATAATAATGTATTCTTATATTATGTAGGTAGAGCTGCCAGTATCGTGATGTTTCTGCTTTCTACGATGACAATCGTAGAGATTCTTAACAATAATGGCTGTTTTGATTTCGTGACGAAATGGATTCGTACGCGTAACTCGAAGAGATTGCTCTGGACGATTACCTTTGCCACGTTTATTCTCTCTGCCAACCTCGATAATCTCACGACAGCAACAACAATGCTTGTCATCATGCGTAGTATTGTTCAAAATCGTCGTCAGCGTATGTTGATAGGTTCCGCTATTGTTATTGCAGCAAATTGTGGCGGATGTTTCACTGTGATAGGTGATCCTACAGGCCTTATCATGTGGGGCGATGGTGCCATAACAGCAACCAGCTTTTCATCATACATGGCGCTGCCCGCTATTGCGGCTTGGATTATCCCCACGATTCTTATTAATCGCGAGTTGCCGGAACGTCTTGATACCCAGTGGGCGCCAATGCCTTATCGTGGAGATGAAACGAACTTGAATCCTTGGCAACGTGTACTGATGCTGTTTGTAGGTATTGGTGGATTATGGTTTATTCCAACATTCCATAACATGACAAAACTGTCGCCATTCCTTGGCGCTTTGTGCGTACTTAGTGTCTTGTGGATTGTAAACGAGGTCATGAATCGCAAACTGATGGCTGCAGACCAAATGTCGGAACGTCGTATCCCAATGGCCTTGCAATATGGCACCATTCAGCAAATACTTTTTGTAATGGGTATTATGCTTGGTATGGGTGTTGTTACTGAAATGGGTGTGTTTGGCGATGTGGCTGCATGGTTTAGTCAGGAAATCCGAAGTGTGTGGGTCATTGGTATTGTAAGTGGCTTGCTGAGTGGTGTCGTCGACACATTTACGATCGCAGTAAGCGATATATCATTATATCCTGTTGTGAAAGGTGCATTGCCAGGCGACTATATGGGTAACTTTATTGCCAATGGCGCTTATTGGAAGATTGTAGCATATACCACTGCTGTGGGTGGCTGTTTACTGAGTGTAGGTTCTGTAAGTGGACTTGCGCTGATGAAAATGGAGCACATGAGACTGGGTTGGTATGTGAAGAATCTATCACTTAAGATGCTGGCAGGAGCGCTGGTAGGCTTGGCTATTTTATGGGTAGAGTTAAATTATGTATAACTAAAAATATATAAGAGTTATGAGTAAGATTAAGACAATTGGAATCCTCACCTCAGGAGGTGATGCTCCAGGTATGAATGCCGCCATTCGTGCCGTGACACGTGCTGGTATTTACAACGGTTTTAAAATCAAGGCCATTTATCGTGGCTACGAAGGTTTGATCCACGATGAAGTGAAGGAGTTTACCACTGAGAATGTTAGTGGTATCATTACCCGTGGTGGAACCATCTTGAAGACTGCCCGTTCGAAAGACTTCATGACCCCCGAGGGCATGCAGAAGGCTTATGAGACCATCCAGAAAGAGGAGATTGATGCTCTGATTGTGATTGGTGGTAACGGCTCGCTGACGGGTGCTTGGAAATTTGGTGTGGAGTATGACTTCCCCGTTATTGGACTTCCAGGAACCATCGATAATGACCTCTATGGTACAGATGATACTATTGGTTACGATACAACGATGAATACCATCATGGATTGTGTCGATAGAATCCGTGATACGGCGAACTCTCACGAGCGCATCTTCTTCGTCGAGGTAATGGGTCGTGATGCAGGCTTCCTGGCACAGAACTGCGCTATCGCCTGTGGTGCTGAGGCTGCCATCGTTCCTGAGGAGACAACTGATGTTGACCAGTTGGCTCAGTTCATGGGTCGTGGTATCCGTAAGTCGAAGAAGTCGTGTATCGTCATTGTGTCTGAGAGTCCAAAGTGTGGTGCCCTCTACTATGCAGACCGTGTAAAGCATGAGTTCCCCGAGTTCGATGTACGTGTGTCTATTCTTGGCCACTTGCAGCGTGGTGGTTCACCTACAGCCCTTGACCGTATTCTTGCATCCATCACTGGCGTAGGTGCCATCGAGGCCATCAAGCAGGGACAGCGCAATATCATGGTAGGTGTGCGCAATAACGATGTGGTCTATGTGCCCTTCTCGGAGGCTATTCGTACAGATAAGCGCTTCGATAAGCGACTCATCAAAGTATTGGATGAATTAAGTATATAATGCCTGAGATTAAGAAAATTGTACTGACGGGTGGTCCGTGTGCAGGAAAGACCACAGCTCTCGTGAAGATTGTCGAGTATTTCTCAGGGATGGGATATAAAGTGTTTACCGTCCCTGAGGTGCCGACGCTCTATAGCACGGGTGGGTGGAACTATCTGACACCAAACCGTCAGCTTTACTATCAAGGCGAGCGTGCTATCCTTGAGACGCAATTGGCACTTGAAGACCAGTTCATGGCCTTGGCTGAGGTTTGCAAGAAACCTGTGCTGGTGGTCTGCGATCGTGGAGCGATGGATATTTCTGCTTATATCAAACCAGAAGAGTGGGAAGAGATAACAGCGATGGCAGATACTGACTCTGATCGTCTGCGTAAGCGCTATGATGCCGTGCTCCACCTGGTAAGTGCCGCTGACGGTGCAGAGCAGTATTATACCACTGCTACGAATGCTACCCGTTATGAGAAGGCTGACGAGGAAGGTCTGCGACTGGCTCGCGAACTGGATAAGAAGGTGATCAATGCGTGGTCTGGTCATTCGCATCTGCGTGTCATCAACAACCACGATGACTTCAATGCCAAGTTAGGGCGTGTGATCAAGGAAATCAGTCATGTGCTCGGACTGCCGCAGCCTTTGGAAAAGGAACGTCTCTACAAGGTGGAGGTCATCGGAGAGATTCCTGGTGCCATCGTGAGCGATATCACCCAGACCTACCTGGTGGCAGAGCCTGGATGTGAGGTGCGTCTGCGTCGCCGTCAATGGAGTGGGGGTAAAGTGGTCAATGTCCATCGTTCGAAGAAAGCGATATCAGATACTGAGGAGATCGAGACCGAGCGTCGGATTGACAACAACCTTTACGAGCAAATGCTCCAGCAGGCTGATCCGTATCGCCAGACCATTCGCAAGCGTCGTCAGAGTTTCATCTGGAAGGGTCAGCATTTTGAGATTGATACCTTCAGTGAGCCTGTGAACGACCTCGTCATACTTCAGTCGAAAGGTGTTGCTGAGCAGGAGAGCGTGAAGTTCCCGCCGTTCATCAAAGTGCTTGAAGATGTGACTGGAAATAGCCAATATTACAACTATAATATTGCATTACGGAAATAATTGCTGATTTTTTGTTTAATAAATCTAAAAAAGTTCGCTGTTTCCTAAAAAAAGACTATCTTTGCATTCGGCTCTATCTAAAAAAGAGAACTATAAAACAAACAAGTAACTTAAAATATTAACGCTTATGTCACAAATTACTGGACACATTTCCCAGATTATCGGCGCTGTTATCGATGTCTATTTCGATACCGAGGGTCAGGATGCTGAGAAAGTGCTGCCAAAGATTCATGATGCATTGAGGATTGACCGTGGTGACGGGCGCGTTCTGATTGCCGAGGTGCAGCAGCACATCGGTGAGGATACGGTGCGCTGTGTAGCTATGGACAACACCGATGGTCTGCATCGTGGAATGGAGGCGATCCCGCTGGGCACACCAATCCTGATGCCTGCCGGAGATCAGATTAAAGGTCGTATGCTGAACGTGATCGGACAGCCTATCGACGGTATGAAACAGCTCGACATGACGGGTGCCTATCCCATTCACCGTGCGGCTCCTACGTTCGAGGAACTTTCTACAAAGAAAGAGATCCTCGCGACGGGTATCAAGGTGATCGACCTGCTGGAGCCTTACATGAAGGGTGGTAAGATCGGACTCTTTGGAGGTGCCGGTGTAGGAAAGACGGTGCTTATCATGGAGCTCATCAACAACATCGCCAAGGGACACGACGGTTTCTCTGTATTCGCTGGTGTAGGTGAGCGCACCCGTGAGGGTAATGACCTGATCCGAGAGATGATTGAGTCGGGCGTTATCCGCTATGGTGAGAAGTTCCGTGAAGCCATGGATCAGGGTAAATGGGATTTGAGTCTTGTTGATCCTGAAGAGTTGAAGAAGAGTCAGGCCACGCTGGTGTATGGTCAGATGAACGAGCCTCCTGGTGCACGTGCTTCTGTGGCACTCTCAGGTCTGACCGTTGCTGAGGGCTTCCGTGACGGAGATGGTAAGGATGGTGGTGCTGCCGATATCCTGTTCTTCATCGACAACATCTTCCGTTTCACCCAGGCTGGTTCTGAGGTATCTGCTCTGCTGGGCCGTATGTCTTCAGCTGTAGGTTATCAGCCGACACTGGCCTCTGAGATGGGTACCATGCAGGAGCGTATTACTTCTACAAAGAAGGGTTCAATCACTTCTGTACAGGCTGTGTATGTGCCTGCTGATGACTTGACCGACCCTGCGCCTGCTACCACATTTACTCACTTGGATGCTACGACGGTGCTCGACCGTAAGATCGCTGAGCTTGGTATCTATCCCGCTGTGGATCCGCTTGGATCAACTTCTCGTATCCTTGATCCGCTGATTGTGGGTAAGGCTCACTACGATTGTGCCCAGCGTGTGAAGCAGATTCTGCAGCGCTTCAAGGAGCTTCAGGACATCATCGCCATCCTTGGTATGGATGAGCTCTCTGATGAAGATAAGCAGACGGTGAACCGTGCACGTCGCGTACAGCGTTTCCTCTCTCAGCCGTTCTCTGTGGCTTCTCAGTTCACAGGTCTGCCTGGTGTCATGGTGCCTATCGAAGAAACCATCAAGGGCTTCAATGCCATCCTCGACGGTGAGGTTGATGACCTGCCAGAGCAGGCATTCTTGAACGTTGGTACGATTGAAGATGCCAAGGAGAAGGCTAAGAAACTGCTCGAAGCTGCAAAGGGATAAACATTAAAGATTAAATATTAAAGATTAATCGTTTATGTTGCAGCTTAAGATAGTTTCGCCCGAGAAGGTTGAATACGATGGAGCAGCCGACCGTATCCTCGTACCTGGTACGATGGGACAGTTCGAGATACTCAACGACCACGCGCCCATCATCTCTACACTCCAGAAAGGAACTGTAGAGTATGTCAACAAGGAGGGTAAGACCTCATTGGAGATTCAAGGTGGTTTCGTGGAAGTACAGAAGAATCAGGTCAGTCTCTGCGTGGAACTGAAATAAGGCGCAGATGTAAGAAGAAGTAAAAATGGATAAGATTAGAAAGAGGAGTATCAACTACATGCGACAGGGATTGTATATTTCAGCTGCCCTGTTTCTGCTGACCCTTTTGGTGATGCAGGTGTGGTTTCTCGATCTGCTTACGCCCGCCATCGTCAGTGTGGCATTCACACTGCTGGTGTGTATTACCATTGGTTTAGTGTGGGGTTATGTAGCCAAGAACTCACCTGACAGTCTGCCCACATTCTTTACAGCAGTATCCGGTTTTCGCCTGTTGTTGGCGTTGGCAGTGATGTTTGTCTATTATCTGCTCGACAGCAACGATACCATGCTGAGCTTCTTCTTGGTGTTTATGGTGTTCTATGTGGCATCATTGGCACACCATACCGTCTTCTTCGCCAGAGTATCTAACCGCTCCTGACGAGAACGTTAAAGTTTGCTTACACATATTTATATTATAATGAAACATCTAAAGTCGATAATCCTCCTG
>CAJOGK010000022.1 GCA_905234145.1 uncultured Prevotella sp.
AGGCTCTGAAACTTTCATTGTTACATCGTCTTCCATAATTCTTGTTTCTTAATTTTGGGGCAAAGGTACGAAATGTTTTTGAAAAATACAAGTGTATTCAATAATTTTAAATATTTGAGATCATATGTCAATCATAAGACGTGAGAAATCGAGTACTGGGATTTATCATGTGCTGGCGCAGGGGGCTGGCAACCATGAGTTGTTTCTCGATGACGAGGATTATCAGGTGTTTGTTGAGTATCTGGCCAGGCTGATGAAGGAGGCGTGGGCGGAGGATGACGATCCGGACAGACCGTATTTTCATACGTATGCCTACTGCCTGACACCGAAGCAGTTCAGGCTCATCGTGAAGGAGGAGAAATACCAGGTGAGTGCGATTATGCAGAGTATCTCGCAGTTGTACTCAAGGTATTTTTCGAGTAAATACGGGAGCTACGGACCGCTGTATCGCAGACGGTACTACAGCGAGCCGATCAACGATGAGGCACAGCTGGAGACGGCGATGCGGTACGTGCACCAGGAACCACTGAGACAGGGATTAAATTTAGAGGAACAACGGATTGAACGGATTACACGGAAAGAGACTAGTGGAGCTGATTTGGACGAGTATCCGTGGAGCAGTTGGCATGAGTATGTGGGGCTGGGGAGTGATTTGCCAAGCGTATGCGAAAAGCCTGACGCCTGTCATAATTTAACGGCGGAAGAGTGGAGAGAGATGTTGAGTAAGCCACTGCCAGAGGGGACGAAGTGTCTGGAACCGAAGGAGTACCGGGCACCGAAGCCTACAGAGACGCAGGTACTGAGTATGATCAGACTGATGACAACGGCTACAACGTGGGATGAGTTTAAGACGATTCCAAGGGACGAGAAACTGAAAACGATTAAGCAGTTACTGCAGAACGGAGCCTCGATTAGACAGATGGAAAAGCTGACGGGGATAGGACGGGGGATTATACAGAACTTGTAAGACCACGAATTACTCGAATTACACGAAAATATTATAACCACAGATTACACGGATTGAACAGATTATTAGAGCAGACAACGGATTTTACGGATGACACGGATGGATTTTTCGACCACGCGCTCGGCTTTGCCGCTTTTACAAAGGCGATAGCCGACTAAAAGAATTTTACGAATTAGACGAATTATTATCGACAACGGATCAAAACGAATTTCATGAATATGGAGAGCCGAGGATGCGAATGTGCATTTTCGGCTCTCCGTTTTATAGTCCTGTAGATAGCACAAAAATGAGAAAATGTGCAAAAATGGCTAAAAAATGGCATAATAATTGCAATGGATTGAAAAAAAGTTCTTATCTTTGCACCCGAGAATCAAATATGAAACAATAATAAAAGGAACTATGGCATATTATATTAAACCCATTCCAACGCTTACAGGCGATGTGGCACAGCGATTCAACGAGAGAGCTGCAGAGGCTGAGGCCAACCGTGGTTCTATTGACTTCACTGAACAGGTGGAGGTAGCTCGTAGTATACTTGCAGAAGCACATCTCTAATAATGATTAATTCTTTTTTGGCTTCAGAATGTGAGTTCTGGAGGATGACAGAGGAGCTTGCAGCTCAATGTCAGCCATATGGCTGTGCAAAAGATAAACATATAGACAAGTTTTTCCGTGAGGAATATTCGGATTACGAATACCAAATGCTCGGAAAAACTTATTGTTTTGTTACTCGTGACAGACAGAAGATGGTGGCGGCGTTTTCGTTGGCAAACTCATCGGTGAGGGTAGACAATATGCCCAAGTCGAAACGAAACAAGCTGAACAGGAAGATACCTTTCTCTAAACAACGTTCACAGTATCCTGCCGTTTTGGTGGCACAGTTGGCCGTCTTTGATGGTTTCGGTGGCAAGAATATTGGCAAGGAGGTGCTGGACTTTATCAAGTCGTGGTTTATTGACCCCTTGAACAAAACGGGATGTAGGTATGTGATTGTGGATGCTGTGAATACGCCAAAGGTACTACAGTTCTATCTGGACAACGGTTTCGACTTCATCTTTGCCTCAGATGAGGAAGAGATGCAATATATGTCGAAAGCAGAACAGGTGGAAGATGGAGAAGTGTTTCGTGAGACGCGACTGATGGTATGCGACCTGATGACCATCAAGTCAGGAAGATAGATTGGATTACATAAAAATAAACCCCTCGCGGGAGGCGAGGGGTTAGGGGGGATTATTTGTTTTTGAGGGCGGCGATGGATTGCTTAAGGGCGGCGATCTTTTCCTCGGAATCGCTCTGTTTTTTGCGCTCGAGGGCGACAACAGCCTCAGGGGCATTGGCCACGAAGCGCTCGTTAGAGAGCTTCTTCTTCACACCAGCAAGGAAACCTTCGAGGTGCTGTAGCTGAGCCTCCATCTTCTGAATCTCAGCCTCTACATCGATCATATCGCCAACGGGCACAGCAAACTCGTAAGTGCCTACCATAAACGATGAGGCGCTCGCATCTTTCTCGGTAACGATATCGATACTGCTCAGGTTTGCCATCTTCTTAATGCAGGCTGCATAATCCATGATGCCTAACTCGACCTCAGTGAAGGACTTATTGATAAACTGAAGTTCGAGTTGCTCCTTCGGTGCGATGTTCTTCTGATTGCGAACCGTACGCACACCAGCTACAATCTGCTTCACATTCTCGATCTGTGCGATCAACTGGGCATCATCGGCAGTAGGTGCATCGAGCTTCAAGCTAACGCGCATGATGCTCTCGCCATCCTGACGGTCATAGAGGTGCTGCCAGAGTTCCTCGGTGATGAATGGCATGAACGGATGGAGCATCTTGAGAAGAATTTCGAAGAACTCGAGGGTCTTGTCGTAGGTCTGCTTGTCGATAGGCTGGGCCTCACCATTGATGTAGGCGGGCTTTACCATCTCGAGATACCAACTTGAGAATTCGTCCCAGAAGAGCTTATACACAGCCATCAAGGCCTCAGAGATACGATATTTCTTGAAGAGGTCATCGAGCTCGGCATTAGTTTCGCGCAGTTTGGCCTCGAACCATGCAGTTGCGGTCTTGCTGGCCTCTGGCTGCTCGATATCGGCAACTTGCCAACCCTTTACCAGGCGGAAGGCATTCCAAATCTTATTGTTGAAGTTACGTCCCTGCTCGCAAAGGGCCTCGTCGAAGAGGATATCGTTACCGGCAGGGGCTGAGAGCATCATGCCCATACGCACACCGTCGGCACCAAACTTCTCAATCAGTTCGATAGGATCTGGAGAGTTACCAAGTGACTTCGACATCTTACGACCGAGCTTATCGCGAACGATACCTGTGAAGTAAACGTTGCGGAAAGGCATGTCGCCAATATACTCATAACCTGCCATGATCATGCGGGCTACCCAGAAGAAGATGATATCCGGACCTGTTACGAGGTCGCTGGTGGGGTAGTAGTACTTGATCTCCTCGTTGCCCGGGTTGTTGATACCGTTGAACAGCGAGATAGGCCACAGCCATGAAGAGAACCAGGTGTCGAGGGCATCCTCGTCCTGATGCAGGTCGGCAAGTTGCAGATTGGCATTACCACTTTCCTTGCGAGCCAACTCAAGCGCTTTCTCTGCAGTCTCGGCTACTACGAACTTCTCGTCCTCGTAGTAGTAGGCAGGAATACGATGACCCCACCACAGCTGACGAGAGATACACCAGTCCTGGATGTTCTCCAACCAGTTCTTATAAGTATTCTTATACTTGGCGGGATAGAACTTCAGCTCGTCGTTCATCACAGGGGGCAGCGCAATGTCTGCGAAGTGCTTCATCGAGAGGAACCACTGCATAGAGAGGCGTGGCTCGATAGCCGTATCAGGATTACGCTCTGAATAGCCTACCTTATTGATATAGTCCTCGATCTTCTCCATCAGTCCGGCCTCCTGGAGATCTTTTGATATCTGCTTGCGGCAGTCCATACGATCCATGCCTACGTAGATAGGACTCTGCTCAGAGATGGTTCCATCGGGATTGAAGATGTCGATGGTTTCGAGGTTGTGGGTCTTACCCAGCATATAGTCGTTGGTATCGTGGGCAGGGGTTACCTTTAAGCAACCGGTACCGAACTCGATATCGACATAACGGTCTTCGATGACAGGGATGACACGATTTACGAGTGGCACAATCACCTTGCGACCCTTCAGCCACTGGTTCTTCGGATCTTTGGGGTTGATACACATCGCAGTATCGCCCATGATGGTCTCAGGACGGGTAGTTGCTACGACTGCGTAGTAGCCTTTTTCATCCTTGTGAATAACGTTGCCGTCGGCCTTCAGTGCCTCCTCGTTATCGAGCGAGGTCAGACCGTCAACGTAGTATTTCAGATGGAAGAGATGGCTCTGCTCTTCTTTGTAGATGACCTCTTCGGTAGAGAGGGCGGTCAGGGCCTTGGGATCCCAGTTCACCATGCGGAGTCCGCGATAGATAAGTCCCTTGTTATAAAGGTCGACGAAGACCTTGATCACACTCTGAGAGCGTGTCTCGTCCATCGTGAAAGCCGTACGATCCCAGTCGCAGCTGGCACCCAGGCGACGCAACTGCTTCAGGATAATGCCACCATGCTCGTGGGTCCAGTCCCAAGCGTGCTCCAGGAACTGCTCACGTGTGAGATCGTGCTTCTTGATACCCTGTTCCGCGAGTTTCTTCACCACCTTGGCCTCTGTAGCGATGGAAGCATGGTCGGTGCCGGGTACCCAAAGGGCGTTCTTACCCTCCATACGGGCACGACGAATGAGAATGTCCTGAATGGTGTTGTTCAACATGTGGCCCATGTGGAGCACACCGGTTACATTTGGGGGAGGAATCACGATTGTATAGGGTTCGCGTCCATCGGGTTTGCTGGCAAAAAGTTTATTGTCAAGCCAGTACTGATACCATTTTGATTCGACCTCTTTAGGGTCGTATTTACTTGCAAGTTCCATATTTATTTTTAATTATTTCCAAAAATCGCTGCAAAATTAGTAAAAATCCATCGAAAAGTATTATCTTTGCCCCATTAATTTGATGTTTATGCATACAAAAGAAGAAAAAATGCGGGCTTTCGGGCGTTTTCTTGACGTTTTAGATGCGTTAAGGGCGAATTGTCCATGGGACAAGAAACAGACGAACGAGAGTCTGCGACCCAATACGATAGAAGAAACATACGAGCTTTGCGATGCCCTGATCAAGAACGATATACACGATATCTGTAAGGAGCTTGGCGATGTGTTATTGCATATCTGCTTCTATGCAAAGATAGCTGAGGAAAAGGGGCAGTTCGATATGGCTGATGTCTGCGATGCACTTACGCGAAAGATGATCACCCGCCATCCGCATGTGTATCATCCCTCGCAAATCGATGCTGAGGAGCCAAAGCCCTTGCCGTATGTGCCTAAGGAAGATATTTGTCTAAGGAGTAAAAGTCTAAGGAATATAGGAGACAATAAAAAACCTATCTCCGTAGGGGAGGTGTTAGAAAATTGGGAGCAGATAAAGCTTAAGGAGAAGGATGGCAATAAGACGGTGCTCTCGGGTGTGCCAGCGGCATTGCCTAGCCTGATAAAGGCCTACCGTATACAGGACAAGGCGCGCAATGTGGGCTTTGACTGGGAAGACAGACAGGATGTATGGAAAAAGGTGCACGAAGAATTGGCAGAACTCGAAGTCGAACTCAATAAGGAGGAGAAAGTAAAATCCACAGAAGAGTTGGGCGATTTCCTGTTCAGTGTGATTAATGCAGCCCGTCTGTATAAGCTGAATCCTGATAATGCCCTGGAGATGACCAATCAGAAGTTTATCCGCAGGTTTAACTATATCGAGGCGCATAGCATCAAGATGGGGAAGCCCCTCAAGGATATGACGCTTGAGGAGATGGATGCCCTTTGGAACGAGGCGAAGCAAAATGAAACAATGAAAGAATGAAGAAATTAAGAGATATGAAAAAGTCGGCTTTTGTAGGATTTGTGATAGTTGCCTTGATGGCATTAGGCAGTTGTGGCGCTCCACGTCCGCAACATGTTGTTGTGGAAGATTCTGACAGTACTGATGTAGAGCAGGATATGGTTGCCCGCGACCATACCATTTATGGCCTTTGCGGCACGAGCACTACGATGAACACCCTTGAGTTGTTGACGGATAATGGCGATACGCTGATGCTATCGATGACCAATGCTCATGAGGCCAGGCAGATTTTTGGTGGTCTTGCTGTGGGTGATCGTCTGGCTGTGATGACTAATCAGAAGCGTTCGGAAGTGACAGAGATCATCAACCTCAACTCTCTCTTGGGTGACTGGGTGATGCCCGATCCTATCGATGGTAGCGAAGAGGTTGGCATCCGTATCAAAGAGGGTGGTGTGGCTGAGAGTATCGAAATGACGAACATCTACTATCGCACCTGGAAAATTTTCGATGGTAAACTTGAAATCCTTTCCGTACGTGAAGGTGGTGCCGATGAGGAAGAGACGAATCTCTATGAAATACTGATTCTGGGTAGCGATACGTTGGCTTACAAAACCATTGGTAAGTCGCGCGATGAGGAAGAAACTTTCGAATACAACCGTTGGAAGGAGAAACCAAAAGTGGATCTGCGTGGTTTGAAGCTCGAAGATCATAATGACGAATTTATGAAGATGTAAAAGCCACGTGGAGCCATTTAAAGTACATATCTTAGGCTGTGGCAGTGCCTTGCCCACACTCCGACACTATGCGTCATCACAAGTCGTAGAAGTGCGCGAGCACGTGCTGATGCTCGATTGTGCAGAGGGTACACAGATGCAATTACGCAAGTGCAGGGTGCGCTTTACCAAACTCAGCCATGTGTTTATTACTCACCTGCATGGCGACCATTGTTTCGGACTGATAGGGATGATTTCTACTTTCGGGCTTCTGGGGCGTACGGCTAAACTGCACATCCATGGGCCAAAGGAACTGGGACCGGAACTCGACAGACAAATCAAATTCTATACCCACGATTTAGGCTACGAGGTCGTGTTTTACCCCGTAGATACCACCAAGCATCAGGTTATTTACGAAGATCGTAGTCTGACGGTAGAGAGCATTCCCTTAGAGCATCGTATGCCTTGTTGCGGCTATTTGATCCGCGAGAAGCAAAACCTACCGCATATCCGTCGCGACGTGATGGATTGCTATGGCATACCTTCCAGTCAGTATCAGAATATTAAAAAAGGGGCTGATTGGACAACAGCGGATGGCGAGGTGATACCCAATAGTCGCTTGGTATCTCCTGCCGACCCTGCACGCTCTTACGCCTATATCAGCGATACCCGCTATCTGCCTCATTTGCATGAACTGGTAAAGGGCGTCAGCACGCTTTACCACGAGAGTACATACGGCGATGACCGTCTGCAGTCAGCTGAGAAATACATGCACTCTACAGCCCGCCAAGCTGCGATGGTAGCTCGCGATGCAGGGGTAGGTAAGCTGATGCTGGGGCATTACAGTTCGCGCTATGAGGACGAAACTGTACTGCTACAAGAAGCCAGAAGCGTGTTTGAAAACAGCTTCTTGTCGAGCGAAAAGGAAGTGATTGACGTCTGATTTCTGATTACTCAATCACAGAGAACGTTAGTTTCTCGTAACCTTCGAAATCATCAAACTGCACCTGGAAGTTGGCATACTGATAATAGTTGCCACCGGTATTGTGCGTGTCTTTAATGGGTTTGCTCTTGGCAAGAGCATTCAGAATCTGATTGTAGATAACCTTATCGTTCTTGTCGTCAGCTATCTGAATGGCCATTGATGTAACGACGCCATCTACGATCTTATATGTATAGTCGCCAGCAGCATACAACTGGAAATCATCTGTTTCAAGGATGGTCTCCAATTCGCCAACTTTCGCTGCGAGTTCATCGTATGTGAGATTCACATAATTAATGGGCTCAAGATTGGCATCCAGTTTGATATAAGTGGTGTCACACTCGTTGGTGGCCTGTGTTTCCTCAGCATAGGTCAATGTAGCACTGCACATCATCAGTGCCATAAGTATCATTTTCTTCATTGCTTTCATCATATTCTAATCTCTTTCGGGTGCAAAGGTAGCAATTTATCAGGTTCCTGCCAACGTTTTTTGGATAAAAATTCATAAAAACACCGTCTGCGGTGTTCTTTTTGACAGAAATCAAGCCGCAGACGGTGTCATTTTGCTCACAAAAGAGCTTGAAATGTGTTCAAATTATTTCTTTACAGGGCGAATGACAAACGTAAAGTCATAGTCCTGATACGGCATCATATATTTCTCCATAGGCCATGCACCCCATGAGTTTACACAGCCCAGGCCCATCTGGCGCTGCTGGATATGAACCTGTGTGAGTGGGCGCGCTGTCAAGTCGCCGCTATGGTGTCCCCATGCCTTTTCCTTCACAGGGCCATCGTCGAGATCCTCTACCAAGTAGTTCAAGGCACTGGCTTCGATGGGGGCGTCGCTGTAGAACTCCAGTCCGTTGCCCTTCGCATCCAAAACACGGAACCAACGGATATCAGTATGGTTACCAGACTCCTGTGGGCGGATGTAGCTAAAGTATTCATCAGCTACCTGATTCTCATAGACACCCAGGAACTCGCTGTTGTTGCGATCGCAATAATTCTCTACCGGTCCACGACCATAATACTTGATGCTACTGTATTCCTGAGGCATCTGCAGCTGCATACCATAGCGGAACATAGGCGCTACCTTTTCGTTCTTATCTGCCTTCAATGTCTGGCGCACTATGACCTCGCCCTCACTTGTCAGTGTGTAGGTCATTTCCAGCTTACCTTTTACTTCGGGCATCTCCAGTTCAACCTCCACCTCGTTGTCATCTACGTCAAACTTGGTCACCTTCATCTGCGGGTTCTTCCAAACGGCAAATCTGTTTTGCAAACCTGCACCGTAGTCATTGTCTGTAGGTGCGCGCCAGAACTCCGGAGTGATAGAACGACGATCCAGCAGCATGGGCTTTCCGTCGACATCGAGATAGTCGATCCAACCATCTTTCTTGCCAATGGTGATGGCTGTGCCACCAGCTTCCAACTTCACGTAAGTATTGGTCTCTTCGGTCTTTACATCCGTCTCTTCTTTCTTGATTTCCGGGAAAGGATAGGTCTGGGCTACAAACTGCTGGCGTGCCATCACCTGTCCCTTGTCGATCAGTGGCTGTGCCTCACGAGCACGGAATTCAAAATTAACGCAGATCTCCTCGTTGGGGTGGTGGCCTATCACTTTATTCAGCGTCTTGGCCAGATCCTCGACCGTAAAGCTCTTCCGCTGCTGGGGCGCAATACCGCTGATATCTACCTTGCCGGTATGTTTCTTAACCTGCCAAATCAACTCCAGATCATCGAGGGTCTTGAAGAAATTCTCGTTATAAACCTCAAACTTGCCTTCCATCAGATCCTTCTCTGTAATCCAGGCGTTCTGATAATAGTAGCGTACTTCGTAGGCATGTGGGTTCAAACGACGATCGGGGGCGATGATACCATTACAGTTGAAGTTGTAATCAGAAGCAGGATAGCGTCCATAGTCGCCACCGTATGTGAAAATCTCCTTACCTGTCACAGGACTCTTGTCGCGCATACCCTGATCTACGAAGTCCCAGATGTAGCCACCCTGGTAAGAAGGATATTTGCGGATAATCTCCCAGTACTCTTTGAAGCCACCCATCGAATTTCCCATGGCATGGGCATATTCACACTGAATGAGTGGTTTTTCTACCTTACCACCAGTTACCTCTCCCTTTGAGTATTTCGTGCACCAGTCGTAATCAGCATACATGGGGCAATAGATGTCCGTTTTGCCCTCGATGCCCGCACGCTCATATTGTACGGGACGGGTCTTGTCGTAAGCCTTCACCCAATCGTAAGCCTTCTCGAAGTTCTCGCCATAGCCAGCCTCGTTACCCAAACTCCAGACGATAATGCTGGGATGGTTTTTATAGGTAATCATGTTACCCTCCTGGCGCTCAATGTGAGCCTTCTGGAAGTCCTGACGGATAGCCAGGGTCTTATCCTTGTAACCCATACCATGCGTTTCAAGGTTCGACTCAGCTGTGAGGTAGAGACCATACTCATCGCAAAGGTCGTACCAACGGGGATCATCTGGATAGTGGCAAGTACGAACAGCGTTGATATTCAGATACTTCATGATCTTGATATCCTGAATCATGCGCTCTACAGAAACGATATAACCACCATCGGGATCGAGCTCATGGCGATCGGCACCCTTAATCAGAATTGCTTGTCCGTTGACGAGTAGTTGTCCACCCTTAATCTCGATATGGCGGAAACCAATCTTCTTTCTTATGGCCTGCAGCACATTGTTGCCCTGCTTCAGCTGCAACTCTAATATATATAAATAAGGTGTCTCTGCGGTCCAAGGCTTAGCATTGTCTACTGTAGCCTGCAAACCATTGGCTACCAAGTTGCCATCAGCATCATAGAGACTAGCCTCTACAGTAGCTTTGCCTGCTACCTTTACATCGACAGAGAGCAGACCCTTACCATCCTGATAGTCTTGTCCGATGGTGATATCCTCAATGTGCGTCTTCGGCGTGGCATAGAGATAGGTCTCGCGAGCGATACCAGTAAAGCGCCAGAAGTCCTGATCCTCCATATAGCTACCATCGCACCAACGCATAATCTGCATGGCGATGAGGTTCTTGCCTGGCTTCAGATACTTGGTAATGTTGAATTCAGCAGCAACCTTTGAGTCCTCAGAGTAGCCCACGTACTTGCCATTTACCCATACCGTCAGGTTGCTGGTTGCTGAACCTACGTGGAAGAATACCTCCTGGTCTTTCCAGTCCTGTGGCAAATCGAAGGTTCTGCGATAAGAACCTGTATAATTGTTGGTTTCGCTGATATAAGGGGGATTGTTTTCAAAGGTCGTACACCAAGCATAGCCGATGTTCTTGTAAATCTTGTCGCCATAGCCATTCAACTCAAAGAGTCCTGGTACAGGGAAATCCACCCATTTCGAGTCGTCGAACTTCAGGCTGAAGAAATCTTTGGGTGCATTCTGGTGATCCTTCACGAAATTGAATCGCCACATGCCCTCCATGGAGAGGAATCTTGAAGATTGCGATTTGTCGCCCTTTGCTTTTTCAATACTCTCAAAGGCAAAGAAGTGTGCATGTCGTGCCAAGCGGTTTTGTTGGTTCACGTTGGGATCCTGCCATACGGGCAATTTTTGGGCATTCATTGCCAGTGATGCCAAGCAGGCCATAGTAAATAATAGTTTTTTCATACAATTGTTTTATTTTAGTTCGGTATTTACGCCTCAATGCTGCAAAAATACTAAAAAAATTCTAGAATCTCAAACTTTTTGCTTACTTTTGTCACCACGATGAGAAAAGAAGAGCGATTTCAGAAAGTTTTGGCCCACTTTCGTGAGCAGATGCCCCAAGTAACTACCGAATTGGAGTTTGGTAGTGTGTTTCAGTTGTTAGTTGCCGTCATCTTGAGTGCGCAGTGTACGGATAAGCGTATCAATCAGGTCACACCAGCCTTGTTCCGTCGCTATCCTGATGCACAATCGATGGCACAGGCAGAACCAGAGGATGTGTTGGAGTACATCAGCAGTGTGTCGTATCCCAATGCCAAGGCGGATCACATAGTAAAGATGGCGCGACAGTTGGTGGCGCAATATCAGGGTGAGGTGCCATCTGATATGAATGCGCTTCTTGATTTGCCTGGGGTAGGGCGAAAAACGGCTAATGTGATTCAGAGTGTAGCCTTTGGCAAATCTGCGTTAGCCGTTGATACCCATGTGTATCGTGTGGCGCATCGTCTAGGATTAGTTTCGAAAAATGACAATACGCCTTTCAAGGTAGAGCAGGCGCTGGTAAAGCATATCCCAGAAGAGGATATACCCAATGCCCACCATTGGCTATTGCTGCATGGCAGGTATGTATGCACATCGCGCAAACCGCATTGTGAAAAGTGCGAGTTGGCGATGCTCTGTCCCAAACTAATTCTTGTGAGGTAGATTCTTTGGATTTTTATGTCCCCAGTTCTTGAAAGCCTTTCTATGGAAATGGTATTCTGCCTTGATGACATCATACACCTTTGATGCCGGGAGCACATTCAAGAACTGTTTGTGATAGCTTTGCTGGATGCGTTTCTGTTCCAGCTCCAGCTCGTCACGCTTTTCGATTGCTTTCTTGCAGGCTGCTTCGTCAGCAGGTTTGTTGATGCCCAATTCCTTCATCTGCTTAAACACAGCCCGTTGTTTCTGCTGCATCTCGCGATACAGGGGAAAGAACTTGTTGCTCTCCTCAGCAGTAAGGTTGGCCTCCTTGGTAATAAACTGCTCTAAATCTGCCTGAAATTTCTCGGGCGAGAATTGCTGAGGGTTATCAGCCTTTATGGTGAGTGCTGATAGCAGGATAACGACTATGGTAAGGATCTTCTTCATAATTCTTCGTGTTAGTTTTCCGACAGCAGGGCATAGATGTCGTGATTGTCGAGCATCAGGTAGTCTGCTGCCTGATCCAGTTCATCGTCTGACATCTCCTGTTGAACTGCCAATTGGGTGGGCGTTGCTGTCTGCATATCGGTTTCTGGCATTAGCAACCAGGCAGTCGCTGAAATCAGCAACACGGCAAGGCAGGCTGCTGCATAGTAAAGTGGTTTGCGCAACCATACCTGTTTAGCCTGGGACTTGCGCTCAGGTTTCTCTGGCAATTGCTGCATCATCTGGGCTGCAAAATTGTCAAAGTAGCCATCTGGCACGCGAAACGGATTTCGCTTGCCAACCTTTTCTTCTATGTACTTTAATTCTTCCATTCGTATATCAGACGTAATAATATTCAAAAAGTTTAATCGCGACTCTTAAAAAAATCAGAAATCTTTTTCACGGCGATGTGATACGACGCTTTGAGTGCGCCTTCCGACGTGTTTGTTATCTGGCTGATTTCTGAGTATTTCATGTCGTCGAAGTATCTGAGCGTAAACACAGTTCGTTGTACATCGGGTAGTTGGGCGATGGCTTGCTGCAGCATGGCCTCTGTCTCTGAACCATCGAAATAGGGGTCGGCCATTAGGTTATTGGCTACTGACAGGTCATCATCACCAGCACTTACCAGATGCTTGTTTCTGCGCAGATGATCTACGCTCTCGTTGATGGCAATGCGCGATAGCCAGGTACTTACCTTTGCCTCACCATGAAATGTGTCGATGGCGTTCCAGGCTTTCAGGAAGGTGTTCTGCAAAACGTCGTTGGTATCTTCATGCGTCAGCACAATCTTACGAATCTGCCAGTATAGTTGTTCACTATACTCGCGTACCATCAATTCGAAACCCTTTCGCTGGGTTTCCGGATTCATGAGTAATTGTGTGATAGATTCCAATGAACTTTAATGTAGTCTTAGCGTATGGATACTTTACGAACAATCTTTCCCATTTTCAGCACATAGCAACCTTTATTCAGATTCAGTTCTATGCGCTGTGAAGGACTGTCGATGCTATACTGGGCCACCTGCCTGCCAGTGAGCGATACCACAATCAGTGTCTCGCCTTGGGCATTGTTTACCACCACTGTGTTGCCCTCAACAGTCATACTGGCCTTGTCAATCTGCTCCGACACGCCCTGTATTTCTTGCATCGTCGTTGCCATTGAAAAACCAGCCGTAAAGGCCAAAATCGTGATGATAAGTATATATTTTCGCATACGCAGTCCTAGAATGTTTGGTGCAAAGGTAAAAAAAACTTCCGAAACTTCCAAATTTTCAGGCGAAAAAATGGTAGATTTAGGCTATTTTGCCCCCAAAGAGATGTAATAACCCAGGCGATAAAGTCTGAAAATGATTAAAGAAGGGTGCGAACTGCACAGGTTTCGCCGCTCTGCTTTCGAGAAGAGTTGATGGCCAAGACGGATGAGCCAAAGGATGAGGGGGATGTGGATGCCAGACACAAAAGTGAGCAGGCGCGAGTAGCCACGCAGATCGCTACGAAACTGATAAAGTGTGCGTAATCCCTCTTCCGTTTTAGCCACAAACTGCTCATTTGTCTCGAAGGTACTAAAGCCCATGGGATTATCTATATGAAGAATAGGTATATGTTGCTTGTGGAGTTGTTTACCCAGCAACACATCCTCATAACCATAATGACGTATGCGCTCGTCGAAAGGATTTTCGAGCATTACGCTGCGAGGTACCCAGAGATTAGCGGTATGTATGTGCTGATAAGCTCTCTGCTGGCGCTGGATGGCTGTATGCTGGGGCTCAAGCGACTTCTCATAACGGTAGCGCAGGTTATGTTGAAGTTGTTCGATCTCGTTGGGTGAGGGACATACAGCTATGCCACCATCGATCACCCCCTCGCTTTTACAAGCCAGATAGCGACTGATAAACTGATCGCTCAGCATCGTCATGTCACTATCGATAAAGAGCAGCGACTCATATTGCGCCTTCTGAACCAAGAAATTGCGAATGGCAGCACGCCCTACATTCTCTTTTCGCTCGATATACTGACAACCAGAAAAACGGGTGATCGCACGATTGCCTTCGATCACAGCTGCCTGAGTAGAACCATCATCAGCCACGATGATTTCGAACGCGATACCACTGGCCACGAGCTGTGCGTATAATTGCTCTACGAGACTGACGCAGAGAACATTATACGTGGGAATAAGTACACTTAAACCTTGGTTCATGCGGCAAAATTACGCAAAATATGTGAAAAACACAATTATTTTTGCGTTATTTTTGGTGGAATGGGGAATTTGTTGTACCTTTGCACCCGCTTTTACGAGATAAGAGCACTGAAATTCAGTTAAAAGTAAAAAATTAAAAAGGTAAAAAAGTAAAATTATGGCAACAAAAATCAGATTGCAGCGTGGCGGTCGTAAAGGTTATGCTTTCTATAGCATCGTAATCGCTGACGCTCGTGCACCACGTGATGGTAGATTTACTGAGAAGATTGGTACTTACAATCCTAACACCAATCCTGCCACAGTAGACTTGAATTTCGAGCGTGCACTGTATTGGGTAGAGACAGGTGCCCAGCCCACTGACACTGTACGTAACATCTTGAGCCGTGAGGGCGTTTACCTGATGAAGCACCTGCGTGGTGGCGTAAAGAAGGGCGCTTTCGATGAGGCTGCTGCTCAGAAGAAGTTCGAGGCCTGGAAGGCTGACAAGCAGAACGGTCTGGCTAAGATCGCTGAGGCTGAGGCTAAGGCAAAGAAGGCTGCTGCTGAGGCAGAGCTGAAGGCAGAGAAGGCTATCAATGAGGCTATTGCCAAGAAGGTAGCTGAAAAGAAGGCTGCTGAGGCTGCTGCAAAGGCTGAGGCCGAGGCTGCTGCTACAGAGGCTCCTGCAGAGGAGACACCTGCTGAGGCTTAAGAGAATTGACAATTGAAAATTCAAAGATAAGGGCTGCGCTCAGGCGTGGCCTTTATTTTTTGTTCCAAGCATCGAGATACTGCTGGGCCACTTTCAGATACTCGTGGTGCTTGCTGATATAGGCCATACTCTGGCGCTTCAACGTTGCGATACGCTCGGGATGCGCCACGAAGGATTCTAATGCCTCGCAAACACTTTCGTACGTGGGCTCTACATTAATAATAGGGCGCAACTCGTGCTCCTGAATAATCTCATAGTTTTCCGGTTCTCCGCCACCAATGCAGATGATACCTTTCGACATTGCCAAAAGGGCATTCATCGAGGGGGTGTAACTATACAGTTGGTCTAAAATGGCATCGGAGCCCTCCATCATCTTCTGGTATTCTGCGAAAGGCACTGATTCTGCTATTAATAACTTGATTTGCCGGGGATAGCGACGCTGTATTTCCTGAGCTGCGCGCAACATGATGTCGGTACCCTTATAGGCTGAGCGCTCGCGATTGATGCCAATAAACAAACGGATTTGCTGAGGATCGGCCTTTTCGACTGTCGTTTCCGGCATTCGAATAGGATAGGGGATAAACGTGGTCTTATCAGGAAAATAAGGTTGATAGCACACGTGGTATTCATAAAGACCAGTGATGATGCCATCGCAGCGTTTTGCGATATATCGGTTCAGCTTGCCTTTAGCCGTACCTATCCAGTCGCGTTGGTATTTCAGTGCTTCTTCATCTGTACGTACTTGCGAACCTATATTGAAGTCGCTATAGCGCAAGGGACTCTGATGACTGCAGGTATGCACCCAGTACCAATCCATGCCAAAAGCCCCTAGAAACACGCGCTTATTGTGCTTTCGCAAATAGTCGAAGAAGAAAAACAATCGTTGGGCTTTCAGTTCAAAAAACATGGGGTTGATCAGTTGAACCACATCGTAACCACGCATACGAGGCAACAAGCGAAACAAGCGGGCCATCAGCATGAGGCCACCCCATTTGCCTGGGTGACGCGACACATCGATATCGCGCGGATAATCCTTCCAGAAATCGCCATTGGAGATGACGGTTACGTCATGTCCCAGTTTGCGAAGCCCTTCGGCCAGTGTCGCATTCACATTACTGTATTCACCGATTAAAAGCGTGCGCATAATCGCATAAGGATTGAGATGCCTAGAGAACTGTTCGTCATTCTGCGAAACCAGGTGTATTTCTGTGTATAGTTGCGATCGGGCAGGGGAAAGAGTCCTTGCTTGCGCAATACCTCCATCTCTTGCTCCAGATGTTGGCGCGAACCAGTCTGGCGAATGATGTTATAGAGATAATCCATCGTCAGTTGGGCTACCCTGCGTTGCAAGGCCATGCGATCATCAGAAGGTAGACGGTCTGCGATGGTATTGAGTCGACAGATAATGCCACGGCAATCTTCCAGACGCTTCAGGCGCTGGTGGGCATCATTGGATGTTGTGATAGAATCAGGCGTCTGGCGATACAGATAGGCTTTGGCATCTGTTACCCGAATCACCTCCGCACGTAAGAGCAATTGTGGTGTGAACTCCTCGTCTTCGTGCCAGATACCAGGGGTAAAGCGCAAATCGCCCAAGATGCTACGGGCAAAAAGAAAGCCACAGGCCGAACCATGTATGTTCTGATGGCGCATGTAGTTGCTACCGCTCTGCGCCTCGCTGTCTTTATAAGTACCCTCACTATCGTTCTCACGCGTCAATTGAAAAAGCACCATCTCGGGCAGATGCTTTCTTGCGAGGTCGATGCAATGCTCGTAAGGCACCTTCAGCAAGCGATCGTCGCCATCTACAAATTGCAGATAAGTTCCACTTGCCATTTGCAATCCGGTATTGCGCGCCATGCTTAATCCTTGATGCGCTTGTCGGATATAGTGAATGGCATCGCCATAGGTCATCAGCTCGTTCATGGGCGAGTGTTCAGAGCCGTCATCCACCACAATCATCTCGCGCTCAGAGGGTTGCAAAGAGAGCGCGAGGATACTGTCGAGACACTGACGGAGTAACCTCAGTGGCAAGTTATAATAGGTCACGATGAAACTTATAAGAGGTCTTTCCATCGCTTCGGAATCTTTCTAAATATGATACATAACCGCTTTATACCCAGTGTATTAAGTAGTATGGCTTTAATTTTATCTTTCCCCTTAAAATATTTTGGATTCAGATAAACTTCGCGCATCATCGGTACGTCGCCAGAACAATTATATAGGTCGAGCTGGATGTTGAGCACACGCATATAGTATAGCTGGTAATAGCGATCGCGACGCTCTGTCTGGCGCAGAATACCGATGTGGTTCATCAGTTGCATGCGCAGTTCTTTGGCGTCAGCTGTAGCGGTAATGCCATTGGGAT
This sequence comes from uncultured Prevotella sp., assembly GCA_905234145.1. Taxonomy (GTDB): domain Bacteria; phylum Bacteroidota; class Bacteroidia; order Bacteroidales; family Bacteroidaceae; genus Prevotella. The sequence continues at coordinate 17,688 of CAJOGK010000022.1, forward strand.
TATAGCAATAGTAATAACAGCCTTTATTGATCGTGGCTAGAATGCGCGTATGTTCCAATAACTTATAGAGCGTGCAGATATCCTCAAACACGACGCCTGCTGGGAAGCGCACTTCGTGGAATAGTTCTCTGCGATACAACTTGTTCCAAGCATACGAGTGCTCATAGGCGCGCCCCTGGTACCAGTAGTTCATCATGTTGTGATACACCCTTTCGATAGGGAATGCCAACTTCTGTTGCTGGGGCGAGCCACAGAAGAGCATCGCAGGATACTCAAGGATATCCGTTTCTGGATGATTAGCCAGATAGTCAATGAGATGCTCAAAGGTCTGGGCACCGATAAAGTCGTCTGAATCGATAAAGGTGATATAATCGCCTTTTGCTATTTCGATACCCGCATTACGAGCCTGACTTAAGCCACTGTTTTCTTGGTGTATCACTCGGATACGCTCGTCTCGATCAGCCCAGGTATCGCACATCTGAGGACAATTATCGGGCGAGCCGTCGTCCACAAGTATCAGTTCGAAATCGCGAAAATCCTGTATCACCACACTCTCGACACAACGGTTGAGCGTGGCCTCCACACGATACACTGGTATGATGATAGTCAGTTTCACGCTTGCAAAGATACGAATAAGTGTCAAAATTACCAAATTTATTGAGGGATTATCAAATAATTGATGTAATTTTGCGTTCTAAATAGGAAAATATGGCAAAAGAAAGCAGCGAAAACTATCATCATATCCTGAAATATACAGGTTTGTTTGGTGGCGTGCAAGGTCTTAACATTGTGTTAGGATTGGTGCGCACCAAACTGATGGCACTGCTTTTAGGGCCTTCGGGTATGGGTTTGGCCTCTCTCTTCAATACCACCGTGGGTTTTGTGTCACAGGCCACTAATCTGGGTGTGGCCTTTAGTGCCGTGCGCCATATCTCCGAACTGTACGATCAAGGCAATGAGGCTGCTTTAGTCCATTATGTAAAGGTGGTACGTGGGTGGAGTTTGCTTACAGCTCTTGTGGGCATGCTGGTCTGTGTGGCGATAGGGCCTTTCTTGAGTCAAACCACGTTTGCCTGGGGCGATCATAGTCTGCACTTTATGTTACTGGCCCCTGCGGTGGGTATGTTGGCCATTACTGGTGGCGAAACGGCTATCCTTAAAGGTATGCGTAGCCTTGGGGCTTTGGCGAGTGTACAGGTATTGGCTGTAGTTGCAGCCTTACTTATTTCTATCCCTGCGTATTACCTGTTTGGCGAGGCTGCGATTGTACCTGTCATTGTGCTGATGGCTTTTGCCACCATGGTATTTACGTTGCGATGCTCTTTGCGCCTGATACCTTTGCAATTGCGTGGTGCCAAGGGCATTCTGGGCGAGGGGATGGAGATGGTGCGTCTGGGTGTGGCGTTTACTTTGGCCGCTGTGATTGGCAGTGCTGCTGAAATGTTGGTGCGCTCTTATCTCAATGTGGTGGGCGATCTGGATATGCTGGGACTCTATAATGCTGGCTATATGTTGACGATGACCTACGCCGGGATGGTGTTTTCTGCGATGGAGGCTGATTATTACCCTAGATTATCAGGCGTGCAACAAGATATCGAGGCTACCAATTTGACGGTGAATCGTCAGATGGAGGTATCGCTCTTGCTGTTGTCTCCGATGCTCACAGCCCTGATGATTGCCCTCCCGATATTGGTCCCTTTGCTCTTCAGTGATAAATTCCTGCCGATGGTGGGTATGGCGCAGGTGGCTGTGTTGGCGATGTATTTCAAGGTGATGACGTTGCCCGTGGCGTATATCACGTTGGCCAGAGGCTATTCGCTATCGTATCTGTTCTTAGAGACGTCTTATTACGTGGCCTTTGTTCTGCTCATTATTTTTGGTTATGAGCGCTGGGGCTTGTATGGCACGGGTATCGCGATTGCCCTGGCTCATGTGTTCGAATGCCTGCTGGTTAATACGTATGCCTATAAAAAATACGGTTACCGCTTTTCGGCAACCGTATCTGGTTATGCTATTGTTCAAATCTCGTTGGGTTTGCTTGCCTTTATCCTCACGTTGTTAGCCGATGGCCTGCTGTATTGGGGCGTTGGCGCCTTCATCGTGTTGTTAAGCTTGAGTCTCTCGTTGCAAATTCTCCGCAAGAAGACTCATCTCTGGCAAGCGCTGACGCGACGATTCCACAAGCATTAGAAGCGGAAGTCGAGCTCAACGTCAATCATGTTGTAATTGTGCTTGCCGTCTGCGAGGTTGCGGTCGTTTATACGAGCATACTCAGCATGAAGCTCCAGATTCTTGGTGAAGTGGTAGTTCAAACCGAACTCTACCTGATTCAAGGAAGAACCCCATTCCTTCTGATTGCGATAGGTCTGATAACGAGCCTTTGCGTGGAGCTTACCCTTAATCAGGGGCACGATGCCGAATACATACCAACCATCAGCCTTGTCACCCTTTGAGTAGTCAATCTCACGCACGTTGCTGGCAGCAGCTGCGGCTCCCCAACCCTGTGAGTGCAGATACTCAGCACGGAAGGTATATTCATCCTTATCATATTCAATAGAGAGACAGTAACGGTTCTTCTCTACACTGCGGGTCGTTCCTGTCACTGGGTCGAGCATGTTTCCACGGCTACCCGTCCATCCGAAGGCACCAATACGCATGCCTGCGATAGGCATTACCCAGATACCTCCGATGATATCCTTGCGGTTATCCTGATCCTTCATGTTGACACCCTCACCATTGTAGATACCAATCTGATAGTGGAACAATCTGCGGCCATTGGCATTGGGGAAGAGGTCACCGGCAAACTGGATACCGATATCACGACCACCTGAAGAACGCTCACCTGTACGATCGCCAAAACCAGAGAGGCGATTGATCACGTCGGCATAAGCTTTCCAACCCTGTGTGATAGGATGGGTGGGGTTCTCAAAGGTGAACGCACGCTTAAACTGACCAGCACGAATCTTAAACTCTGGGTATCTTCTCCACTCTGCGTAGAGGTCTACCAGCTGTACAGTAGGCTGACCAGGACCAGTAGCGTTGGTACCCTGAATCTGGGCACGCCAATCAAAATCGCCAATCTTACCATCGAGAATGAAACGGGCCAAGCGCAGATTGAATGTGTTGCTGTGCGAATTATTCTTGTCTTCGCCCTGATACTGCAGCATGCCGTAGCCGCTGAACTTGATGTTCTTTACCCATGCGGGAAGCTCAATCGATGCTTTCTCTTGGGTAGCCTGAACTTCTTCTACTTCTGTCAGTGTCTCAGCACTAACTGTGATGGCCATTGAAGCCAACAATACCATCATGCTAAAAAATCTCTTTGTCATAGTCGTTTTGGGTTTTTAGTTATTATATGGCGACAAAGATAGGAAAAAAAATCTTTTCTTCCAAATTTTTGCCGCCCTATTTTTTAAGAATGTTAAATTTTTAGCGTTTTTCGAGCAAAACCACGTTCTCTACATGGGGTGTATGGGGGAACATATCCACGGGTTGAACCACACTCACTTTGTAATCTGCATCAAAGTCCTGCAGGTCGCGCGCCTGGGTAGCAGGGTTGCAACTGACGTATACGATACGCTCAGGTGCTGCCCTCAGAATGGTCTTTACCACGTCAGGATGCATACCTGCACGAGGGGGGTCGGTGATGATGACATCAGGGCGCCCGTGCTCTGCGATAAATTCATCCGTCAGGATATCCTTCATATCGCCGGCAAAGAAAAGCGTGTTATCGATGCCATTGATGCTCGAATTGATCTTCGCATCCTCAATGGCCTCGGGCACATACTCGATACCAATCACCTTGCGGGCTTTCCTGGCCACGAAGTTGGCGATGGTGCCAGTGCCGGTGTAGAGGTCGTAGATTAGAGGTGAGGGGTTCTCGGACGAGCCGAGCGGCAAAGCCGAGCGAGAGGTGAGAGGTGAGAGATTACTGAAAGCGAGCTCGCGCGCCACAGAATACAGGTGATAAGCTTGCTCGGTATTGGTCTGATAGAACGATTTGGGGCCTACCTTAAACTTCAGATCCTCCATCGTTTCGAAGATATGATCGTTGCCTTTGAATACCAGAATCTCCTGATCGCCGATGGTATCATTACATTTCTGATTATCGAGATACATCAGTGAGGTAATCTGTGGAAACTTGTCTGCGATATGCTGCAACAAGGCCTTGGCTTCTTTCTCGCCACCCGTCTCATCGTAATGGAACTGGATAATCACCATCCACTCGCCAGTAGCCGAATTGCGGATAATCACATCGCGCAGTAGTCCTACTTGCGCACGCAGGTCGAAGAACGAAATGCCGTTCTCGATGGCATAGTCGCGAATCTCATTGCGTATCTGGTTGTGAAGGTCGTCCATCAGCCAGCACTTCTCAATAGGCAGAATCTTATCGAAGGCTCCCGTAATGTGGAAGCCGATAGCAGGGGTATCCTTCACCAGCGTCTCGTCTTTCAGCTGGTCGCTGGTAAGCCAGCGCTTATTGGCGCAACCATAATCGAGCTTATTGCGATATTCCTTCGTATGGACAGAGCCCATGATAGGACGGAATTCTGGCAATTCTATTTTTCCGATGCGGGTCAGCTGGTCGAACACCTGCTTCTGCTTGAATTTCAGCTGCTCTTCGTAAGGCAGGTTCTGCCACTTACAACCGCCACACACACCAAAGTGCTGACAGAAGGGTATCGCGCGTACATTACTATATTTAATAAAGCGAACCACTTCGCCCTCGGCAAAGCTGTGCTTCTTGCGACGAATCTGCACGTCGCACACATCGCCAGGCACACAGAATGGTACAAACACCACTAGGTCGTTCCAATGGAATAAACATTTACCTTCTGCGGCTACAGCCTCTATCGTTACACCCTCTAAGAGTGGTAATGGTTTCTTGTTTCTTGCCATCTTGTTTACAATTTGCGTGCAAAGGTACGAAATAATCGCTAAAAAACCAAAAATGTAACGTTCACATTGCAAATTTCCACTTATTTTTTTTGTTATCTCCCGAATAATGACTATCTTTGCGGAATTAAAAGCAAAAAACAATTTATCAATTTTATAGTTTAACTGACTTATGAGTACAAAAAGAGTTTACCTCTTCGGAAATGGTAAGGCCGAAGGTAATGCAAAAATGCGTGAGGAACTTGGTGGTAAGGGTGCTAACCTTGCCGAGATGAACCTGCTTGGTGTTCCCGTTCCTCCAGGTTTCACAATCACCACAGATTGCTGTAATGAGTATTATCAGGTTGGTCAGCAGAAGATTATGGAGCTGCTGAACGACGATGTGATGGCTGCTGTAAAGCACATCGAGGTACTGATGAACTCGAAGTTCGGCGACAAGGAGAATCCTCTGCTTGTTTCTGTTCGTTCTGGTGCACGTGCTTCTATGCCTGGTATGATGGATACCATCCTGAACCTTGGTCTGAACGACGAGGTAGCTGAGGGTATGGTTAAGAAGACCCAGAATCCTCACTTCGTATACGACTCTTATCGTCGTTTCGTACAGATGTACGGTGACGTGGTATTGGAGATGAAGCCTGTTAACAAGACCGACATCGACCCATTCGAGGAGATCATCGAGAAGGTAAAGGAAGAGCGTGGCGTGAAGCTGGATAAGGACCTGAACGTAGACGAGCTGAAGAAGCTGGTTCAGTTGTTCAAGGCTGCCATCAAGGAGCGCACCGGTAAGGACTTCCCCAACGATCCTATCGAGCAGCTCTGGGGTGCTATCTGCGCTGTGTTCCGTTCTTGGATGAACGAGCGC
>CAJOGK010000023.1:0-500 GCA_905234145.1 uncultured Prevotella sp.
GCTCCAGTCGCTGCCCCAGCAGGTGATGCTCATCATGAACAACCTGCCCGTAGGCTACTTCCGCGACCTGCAGATTATCAAGGAGGTGTTCCTGCCAGCTTTTGGTGAATTGAAAGATTGTTTGCAGATGGCTGCTTACATTATTAATAAGATAGAAGTCAATGAGCACATTCTCGACAATCCAATGTACGACCCCATGTTCTCTGTTGAGGAGGTGAATCGCCTCGCAGCCAACGGCATGCCCTTCCGCGATGCCTATAAAAAGGTGGGACTAGATATCGAGGCAGGAACCTTTAAGGCTAGTCACGATATTCACCACACCCATGAAGGTTCTATTGGTAACCTCTGCAACGACCAGATTCAAGCCCTCATGCAGCAAACACTTGATGGTTTCAACTTTACCCGCATGCTCACCGCCGAACGTAATTTGTTAGGAAGATGAGAACAAAGCTCTTGCTGCTTACGTCTTTTATGTTGCTTCTGTCCGCTTGCCAAGGCGA
>CAJOGK010000023.1:616-22641 GCA_905234145.1 uncultured Prevotella sp.
CATCTTAAAACCACCCGTAACTACGACAACGCTGTCGAGGATATCCGTCTGACTACGGAACGAGAGGCCAAGACGAACTATATCCTTGGTGCCAATAACTGCATTATCGTCGGCACCAGTAGCTACGATAACCGTTTGGTGGCCTACGAGGGTCAGTGCCCCAATTGTCTAAGCGACTATGGTGGCAATAATTATCCGCTTATTTGGCAAAACAATGGCACTCAGCTCTATTGCGCCAAGTGCAAACGAAGCTACGATGTCAACAATGGTGTTGTCGCCGATGGCGCTTCTGGCCGTCAACTTTACCAGTACATAGCCTCCTATAATGGAGTCATCTTAAGTGCCTGGAATTAGTTTTTGGCGATTATTATCTTAAATAATGTGTAAAAAGTTTGGCGAAGTCTAGGAAAATCGTTACCTTTGCAGCCGCAAAAGCCGCAAAGCTCGAAGCATATCGGGCGCCGCAATGGTGGAATTGGTAGACACGAGGGACTTAAAATCCCTTGACCAGAAAACGGTCGTGCGGGTTCGAGTCCCGCTCGCGGCACAACATACACAGAAAAACAATCGCTAAAAGACTGATATAAGTATGCAGAAAAAACATTTCCTCCTCCTGTCTGCCGCATCTCTGATGCTCTTCACATCATGCTCTAAGCTTGGTGCGCTCTCAGCAGACAATTTCACTGTTGTTCCTAACCCCCTTGAAACACAGGCAGGAACCGTACCAGCCACCATCAATGGTCACTTCCCCGAAAAGTATATGAAGAAGAAGGCCGTAGTAACCGTTGTGCCTGAATTGCGCTATTCTAATGGCACCGTCGTTCAGGGCAACACAGCAACTTTCCAAGGTGAAAGCGTGCTTGGCAACGACCAGACCATTTCATACAAGACAGGTGGCAACTATACAATGAAGACCAACTTCGCTTATGCCAACGATAACAAGGCAGAAATGTACCTTACCTTCAAGGCTCGTTTAGGCAGTAAGGAAGTGGCTGTGCCAGAAGTGAAAGTGGCTGATGGTATCATTGCCACCTCTGAACTCTACAAACGCACCATGCTCACTTCCCAAGCTGCTATCGCTCCCGATGCCTACCAGCGCATCACCAAGAAGAAGCAAGAGGCCAACATCAAGTTCCTTATTCAGCAAGCCAACCTTCGTAAGAGTGAGCTGAAAAACAATTCCGTTCAGGAGTTCGTGAAGATGCTTCAGCAGATTAACAACGATCGCGAGGGTCTGAATCTCGATAATGTTGAGGTTTCAGCCTATGCTTCGCCCGATGGCGGTTTCAACATCAACGACAAGCTCGCCAATCAGCGTCAGAAGGTGTCTGAACAATATGTCAACCAGGAGTTGAAGAAGATAAAGATGAATGCCCCCGTAGATGCCAAGTATACTGCTCAGGACTGGGAAGGCTTCCAGGAGTTGGTTAAAACCAGCAATATCCAGGACAAGGACATCATTCTGCGTGTGCTTTCTATGTACAAAGACCCACAAGAGCGCGAACAGCAGATTAAGAATATCTCTTCCGCTTTCCGCGAGTTGGCTGATGGGATTCTGCCCCAGTTGCGCCGTGCCCGTTTGACCATCAATTACGAGACCATCGGACGTAGCGACGAACAAATTATGGATCAGCTCAAGGCCGATGCCACCAAACTTAGCATTGAGGAAATCCTCTATGGTGCAGCTTTGCAAGACGATGCCAATGCACAGGAAGACATCTATAAAGTTGCCACAGAGATTTACCCCAACGATGGTCGCGCCTACAATAATATAGCTACCATCGAGTATGCCAAAGGCAATTACGAGGCCGCTCGTCAGTATCTCCAGAAAGCACAGGGTGTAGAAGAGTCGAAAGCAAATCTCGGACTGTTGGCCTTGAAGAATGGCGATGTAGCTACCGCAGAGCAACTCATAGCCAGTGCTGCTAATGCCAACGGTTTAGCTGAAATCTTAGGCAATCTCAACCTTGCCAAAGGTAATTATGCCCAGGCCGAGCAGAACTTTGCCGATACCTATTCTAATAGCGCTGCTCTCGCCCAGCTCATGAACAAGAACTACGCTGCCGCAGCTACTACGCTGAAATATATCAAGAATCCTGATGCCATTACCGCTTATCTGAAGGCCCTCTTGAATGCTCGTATGGGTAACACCATCGATGCCAGTGAGGCCCTCCGCGAAGCTATTCAGAAGGATCCTTCTTTGGCTAGCTATGCTGCTAACGATCTGGAACTCAGCAAAGTTCAGAAATAATACATGCAGTTTTGCACAACTATTATAAAAGCAGCAGAAGGCGCTAAGCGATTCAAGTCACTTGGCCTTCTGCTCTTTTTCTTACTCTGTCTGTCTTGTGGCGGTAATAAAGACAGCCTCCAAATTAAGGGAAAGTTTACGGGGTTTAATCAGGGTGAACTCTATATCTTCGGCATGCATGGTGACCATAAGCTCGATACCATCAGTGTGGCAAAAGGCCAGTTCCAGTACCGCATCCACCTCGAAGATACCATTACCCTCGTCCTCATGTTCCCCAATGCCTCCGAGTTACCCATCTTCGCTGAGCCAGGTGCAGAAATCGAAATTGAGGGCGATGCCAGCCACCTGAAAGAAACCGAGGTAACGGGCACCGATGATAACAAACTGATGACCGCTTTCCGCCTGCAAACAAGCAAAATGACACCCCCCGAAGTCTTCAATGCTGCCACCACGTTTATCAACGAACACCCTACATCTCCCGCAAGTCTTTATATCCTCGATCGCTATTTCGTGCGTAGCGACATTGTCGACTACCCTCACATCCTTGAATTAGCCCAGATTATCAGCAAGGCCATGCCCGAGGATAAAGAAATAGCCGCTTTCTGCCAAAAGATTGCAGGCCTTAAAGCCTTAAAAGACGGCAACAAGTTGCCATCATTTACGGCTACAGACTTTGACGGCAAACGCGTGTCTTCTGCTGATTTAAACGCCAAGGTAAATGTAATCAATGTGTGGGCTTCATGGAATTATGAATCTATCAGTTTGCAGGCCTTGCTCCGCAGACTTCGTAAAAAATATGGTGATGATAACCTGAAGATTCTCAGTGTCTGTGTCGATGCCAATGAAAAGGAGTGCAAACGTATCCTCAATAGAGATTCTATCATGTGGAGTAATGTTTGCGATGGCCGTTTGTGGGAATCACCCATTCTGCAGAAAACGGGTCTTTCGAATATGCCCGATAATATCCTCACTGACAGCAAGGGCAAGATTATCGCCCACTCCCTCAATTATCAAAAACTATCGAAAAAGATAAGTGAATTGTTAGAATAATATTCAATAACCTCTGATACTATGTTAGTCAAAACTTATTGTGCAGCCATGATGGGGCTGGAAGCAACAACCATCACAATCGAGGTTAATATGACAAGAGGAATGATGTTCCACTTGTCGGGTTTGGCAGATACGGCAGTAAAAGAAAGTTATGACCGTATTCGGGCAGCAATGACCAATATCGGCTATAAACCACCTACAGCAGATCTCACCATTAATCTTTCCCCTGCTGATATCCGTAAAGAGGGCAGTAGTTATGACCTTCCACTAGCTGTTGGAATACTTGCTGCTCATGGAAAGGTGAACGAGGATTTGCTGTCTGATTATATGATGATAGGCGAACTGGGTCTTGACGGCAAACTCAAACCAGTAAGCGGTATTCTTTCTGTAGCTATCCGTGCCAAGAAAGATAAGTTCAAGGGACTCATTGTGCCTACAGAAAATGCCAGAGAAGCTGCTATCGTTGATAATCTCATTGTTTTTGGGATGGACAATCTGGGTGACGTCATAAGTTTCCTTAACGGCAATGATAGTTATAAGCCAACCTTCATCGACACCCGCAAGGAATTTTACGAGCATCAATATAATTTCGACCTCGACTTTGCCGATGTTCGTGGTCAGGAGAATGTAAAACGTGCTTTGGAAGTAGCTGCAGCGGGTTCACACAATATTATTCTCATAGGCCCTCCTGGTAGCGGAAAATCCATGATGGCAAAGCGATTACCAGGTATCTTGCCTCCACTCTCATTAGACGAGAGTCTGGAAACTACGCAAATCCATTCCGTGGCAGGTATCCTCCCCACAGGCATGTCGCTGATCACCCAGCGCCCTTTCCGTAGTCCTCATCATACCGTGTCGCAAGTTGCCCTAACAGGAGGAACGAATAAAGCACAACCTGGCGAGGTATCTTTAGCCCATAATGGAGTGCTCTTTCTAGATGAGCTCCCCGAGTTTAGCAGGCCAGCCCTTGAGGTTCTGCGCCAACCACTCGAAGATCGCAAGATTACCATTAGTCGTGCAAAATATTCAGTAGAATATCCGTGCTCGTTTATGTTTGTGGCCTCTATGAATCCGTGCCCTTGTGGTTATTACGGCGACCCTACCCACCACTGTGTTTGCTCACCAGGCCAGATTCAAAGGTATCTAAGTCGCATCAGTGGCCCAATGATGGATCGTTTCGACTTGCATATTGAGGTTGCGAGCGTCTCTTTTCAGCAGCTCAGCCAAATGAAACCTGGCGAACCAAGTGCCAATATCCGGGCGCGTGTCATTAAAGCGCGCCAGATACAGGAAAAGCGTTACAGCGCTTACAAAGGCATCTATTGTAACGCCCAGATGACGGAACGTATGTTGCACGAATATGCCGAGCCCGATGCTTCAAGTCTCAACATGTTACGAACAGCGATGAAACGACTTAGCCTCTCTGCCCGTGCCTATAGTCGCATTCTGAAAGTGGCTCGCACCATTGCCGACCTTGACGGCTCTAAACAAATACAAATTCAGCACATTGCCGAGGCCATTGGCTACCGCAACCTCGATCGTGGCGATTGGGCAGAACGAGGAGGCTAGCCATTCTTTGCAGCCTTTTTCTCTGCCTTAAGGCGCTTCTTTTCGGCCTTGGCCGCAGCTTTTTGCTGTTTCTTCAGCGCCTTTTCATCGGCTTTACGCTGCTTCTCTGCGGCTTTGGCCTTGGCCTTTTGCTGCTTCTGCGCCTCGGTTTCCCTGTTCTTATGCAACTTTACATTGGGCCTAATCTTCATCTTATGGATGGAGTCGGTGCTTGTAAAGGAGAAATTACAGAGCAAGTCTACAAATTTGTTACGCTGCTGGAGATTTCCCTGGGCCACGGCACCGTCGCTAACGATGGATACATCGATATCCTTCACCTTTACTTTCTTAAAGCTGGCTTCATAAACAACGGCATTTATCTTACCCATAGGCAACTTGCCACCCTTTACCTTTCGCATACTTGCTGTACGTGGTTTGGAGATGTCGAAACTGAAATCGGCCTTGCAGGCTACATCGCCAATATCCTTCATCTCGATAACCTTACCCAGATGGATTTTGCCAGTATGGACATTACCCAATAGATATTTACTATTCTCGTCGAGGGTAAAATCGAAGTTAAGGCTACCGGCCTGGGTACGAAGTACGCCACTGAATATCTCCTTCTTCCAGATGATGGATACATCGCCTGTATATTCAATTGTTCCGAGGTTCTTAAGCTGTTTCATCATAAACTTCTTAACCATAAACTGGTTAATGATATCCTCGGCTACATTATCCTTGGCCTGCATGTCCTTTACATGGAAATGGATATCTAACGCCTCCTTTTCACTTAGATGATCAATTCCTCCAACGGCATTCAGAGCCAAGCGATTATCAGCGGTATTTACATGGATATCGTTAAACTGCATGCCATCGTCGTTTCCTTTCATACGTACTTTCAGCTCCAAAGGAATGGTAAAATGACCCAAAACGGGGGCAAATGGACGCGAGATATCCTTCAAAAGCGTTTTTCCAGAAATCAGCGAGGTCTCGTAGGCCAAAGCCTTACCCTTCTTCTTGCTGGGGAAATGAAGGGTACCCTCATCGAAGGTAAGCACGGTATTTTCTTGCTGAATGGTAACATCAGTTAAGTGGGCATACTCCTTATTGATGCCTGCATTGAAACGCAGGTCTTTTACATTAAAGCCCGTCACGGAATCTCTGGCCACAAATTGGGTCATCGTCACATGGGCGGTATCTTTCGCCAGATGGTTTATCTTGAGTTTCAAATGGGCCAGCACATCCAGATGGCCTATATCGAAATAGCCACGGTTGGGATTGCCAGCATTCTTTCGAGGCAGATGATTGTCGATTAAGAAATGGAGACTATCGATGTCGACAAGTAAATCTTTGCCCTTTTCATTCAAAGAAAGGTGGCCCAACGAGAACTTGTTGGTACGCGCCTCGCCACTCTTGGTAACGGTTTCGAAGGCACCTTGCAGATGGCGGATACTACCCTCTTGCTTGCCGAGAAAACTCTTTTTATAGTTTAAAGAGCCTAAAAGGAAGGTATCTTCATTATAGACAATATCAATTTTGGAGATTTCCAAACCCTTGATATCTAGCGACATCTTATGACCCTTCTTCTTTTCCTTATCCTCTTCTTTCGGCTTCGACTTGTCTTTCTTAAAAGCGTCGAGCACAAACTGGAAATTGGCCACACTATCCTCAGGTTGATACAAACGTGCCGTGACACCTTCCAGACGGGCAGCGACAATATCCACCTTATTCTGGAGGAGTCCCCAAGGATTGAAATCAACCCCCAAGGTCTTGGCCTGCAGCATCTTCCGCGCTTGCTGGTCTTCGACATCAAGACCCATAATCAACGCACTTTGAGTAAGAAAGTTAACGTTGATACTATCGATGCTGACCTTCGTATTGAGCTTTTCCTGCAACATTTCGGTGGCATAGTCCAGCATCTTGTTTTGTACTGTACTATTATTCAAGGCCACAGCTGCACCTACTAGCAGAATCAGTAAGAAGATAACTATTCCGCCAAAAATCTTCAATCCTAATACAAGAAATCTTTTCATCTTACAAACACTTTTGGGGCTTAAAGGATTATTTTTGCTACAAAGATACAACTTTTTCTTGATTTATTCGTAACTTTGTAGGCAAAATCATAAAAATAAAATAAAAAATGGACGAAGCGACCTGTAGCAGACTTCTAGAAGAGCACGGCATTAAGCCTACGGCTAACCGTATTTTGGTGGCCAAGGCTTTGGTGTCATCCATGCAACCACAGAGCTTGGCAGAACTGGAGCGCAGAATTATTTCGATTGACAAGTCGAACATCTTCCGAGCCCTGATTCTTTTTCGCGACCATCACCTGGTGCATGCCATAGAAGGAAGCAGCGATGGTACGAAATACGAGTTGTGTCATAGTCACGACCATGAGCACGATGATGACCAGCATCCACATTTCTATTGTGAAAGTTGCCAACAGACCTACTGTCTCAACGATGCGGAGCTACCAGATATACAGTTGCCACAGGGATTCGAGGCGCATTCGGCCAATCTCATGATAAAGGGACTTTGCCCACACTGTAAGAAATGAGTGATTTACGAGTGATTGCATTTGATGCGGACGATACTTTATGGGATTGTCAATCGCATTTCGAAGCTGTAGAGAACCATCTCTACGAGTTGATTCAGCCCTATTGCGAAACGCCCTCAAAAGAGCTGTTCATCACAGAATCAGGAAACATGGCCGACTTGGGCTATGGTTGTAAGGCGTTTACCATTTCGATCATTGAAACGGCCTTGCGTGTAGGAGGCGATCATCTGTCAGCAGCACAGTTAGCCGACCTGCTGAGTCATAGCAAATCGTTACTCCACCTACCTGCAACCCCTTTACCAGAAGTAGAGGAAACCCTACAACGCTTACAGGCTTATCCCTATCGCCTGGTAGTGTTTACCAAAGGTGAACTGCAAGACCAGGAAAACAAACTGCATCGCAGCGGATTAGCCAAATACTTCTCGCACGTAGAGATTACGTCGAATAAAACGGAAGTGGAATTTCAACAGCTTTGTGAGCATTTGGGCATTATCCCATCGGAACTGCTGATGGTAGGCAACTCGCTGAAAAGTGATATTGCCCCTGCACTTAACATTGGGGCATCAGCTATCCATATCCCCTTCCACGTCACATGGCAATTGGAACACTTTGAGGATATCGAACACGAGAATTTAATCAAAATCACCCATTTCAACGAAATCTTGAAAATCCTAAATCGTAAATAGTAAATAGTAAATAGTAAATAGTAAATAGTAAATTAGATGAAGTACATTTTTGAAGCTCGCATGGAGGTTCGCGACTACGAATGCGATATCGAAGGCATCGTCAACAATGCCAACTACCTACATTATGCAGAACATACCCGACACCTTTTCTTAAAGAGTCTGGGTGTCAGTTTTGCCGCACTCCACGAACAGGGCATCGATGCCGTTGTTCACACCATGAAACTAATATATAAGGCGCCTCTGCGTTGCGACGATGAGTTCATCTCGCGACTAAACCTGAAGAAAGATGGTCTCAAATACATCTTTCATCAGGATATCTATCGTGCCAGCGACGAAATACTTTGTTTCCGCGCCACTGTCGAACTCGTCTGTCTCATCAATGGCCGTCTTGGCAACAGCCCGGAATACGACGAGGCCTTCAAACAGTTTATCTAACTATTCTACCGTAACCGATTTCGCCAGATTTCGAGGCTGGTCTACGTTCTTGCCCTTGCAGACAGCAACATGATAAGCCAGAAGTTGCAGAGGGATGGTAGCCACCAATGGCTCCAGGCACTCCAGCACATCGGGCAATTCAATGATTTCATCGGCAATCTTCGCGATTGTATTGTCACCTTTCGAAACGAGTGCAATCACCCTACCCTGACGTGCCTTAATCTCCTGAATATTCGACAAGACCTTCTCGTACATGGCATTGTGCGTAGCAATCACAACCACCGGCATGTCGGAGTCGATAAGCGCGATGGGTCCGTGCTTCATCTCCGCTGCCGGGTAGCCCTCGGCATGGATATACGAAATCTCCTTGAGCTTGAGGGCACCTTCGAGGGCCACAGGATAAGAGAAACCACGGCCCAGATAGAGGAAATTATGAGCATAGGTAAAGGTGCGCGCAAGGTCTTTTACCTTTTCATTCGTTTCCAGCACCTCTTCGATGGTACTCGGAATCTGACTGAGTCCCTTCACTATCTTCAGATATTCATCGCGATCGATAGTACCCTTTGCTTCGCCAAGGGCCAAGGCAAACATAGTAAGAACGGTCACCTGACCTGTAAATGCTTTCGTAGAAGCCACACCGATTTCTGGACCCACGTGGATATAAGTACCTGTACTGGTGGCTCTTGGAATAGAACTACCGATGGCATTACAAATACCATAAATAAAGGCACCTTTCTCCTTAGCCAACTGAACAGCAGCCAAGGTATCTGCCGTTTCACCACTTTGGGAAATGGCAATCACTACATCATCCTTCGTAACCACAGGGTTGCGATAACGGAACTCGGAAGCATATTCTACTTCTACGGGGATTCTGCAAAGCGACTCGATAATCTGCTTACCTATCAAACCAGCATGCCACGACGTACCACACGCCACAATCACAATGCGCTTGGCATTAAGTAATTGGCGACGATAGTCTATCAGTGCCGAAAGTGTTACATGATCGGCCTCTACATTGATACGGCCTCGCATACAGTTGGTTAAGCACTCGGGCTGCTCGAAGATTTCTTTCAGCATAAAGTGCTCATAACCACCTTTCTCTATCTGACCCAAGTCGATATCGACGGTCTTTACCTTCAGTTCCTGCTCCTCACCTAGAATACTGATCACCTTCAGCTCTTCGCCCTTACGAATCAAGGCAATATTACCATCTTCAAGATAGACCACCTGATCGGTATACTCGATAATAGGACTGGCATCGGAACCAAGGAAGAACTCATCTTCACCGATGCCTACAACCAACGGACTTTGCTTACGGGCTGCAATAATCTGATCAGGATTACGCTTGTCGATGATGGCTATTGCATAGGCACCAATCACCTGGAACAAAGCCACCTGAACAGCTTCCAACAAACTGAGTTGTTTGTTCACCATGATATATTCTACCAACTGTACCAGTACTTCGGTATCGGTATCACTCTTAAACTCAACACCCTTCGCGATAAGCTTAGCCTTGATATCAGCATAGTTCTCGATAATACCATTATGGATAATGGCGAGGTTATGACTTTGAGAATAATGGGGGTGCGCATTTCGGCTTGAAGGCTCACCATGCGTAGCCCAACGAGTATGGGCAATACCTATACACCCACTTACATCCTTATCATTACAATACTCTGTGAGATTATCTACTTTTCCCTTTGTCTTATAGACATTCAGTTCACCAGCCTCATTAATGAGTGCCACACCTGCAGAATCGTAACCACGATACTCCAGTCTGCGAAGTCCCTTAATCAAAATAGGGTATGCTTCTTTTTTGCCAATATAGCCTACTATTCCACACATATCTGTTATGTCTTGTTATGGTTTCTGGGCTGCAAAGATAAATAATTTCTTAGATTTCGCCAAACTTTTTACAGAATTAACACTCAGATTATCGATTATGTATCAGATTATTTGTATTTTTGCAAACATCTAACACATTTTTATGATGAAAAGAATACTATTAGCCATCATGCTGATTCCATCGTTGACCATCCAGGCAAAGCACTGGACAACAGATGAAATAGCAGAATTAATTCGTAAAGTGAACACCTATTGGCAAACTAACAATCCTGCCGAGGTAAGATCTTTTTGGGATAATGCAGCCTATCATACAGGCAATATTGAAGTTTATAAACTTCTGAAAGACCAACAGATGCTCGACTACAGCATCCGTTGGGCAGAACACAACCAGTGGATGGGTGCCACAGAATCAGATCCAGCCAAGTGGAAATACAAAAACTATGGCGAGGGTCAGGACTATGTGCTCTTTGGCGATTGGCAGATCTGTTTCCAGACATATATAGACTTGTACCATTTTTCGCCCGACGTGCGAAAAATAGCAAGGGCCAAGGAGGTGATGGGCTATGAAGCTGACTCAGAATCGCACGATTATTGGTGGTGGGCCGATGCGCTTTATATGGTGATGCCAGTCATGACCAAGATGTATAAACTGACTGGGGATACCAAATACCTACGCAAACTTTACGAGAATATCCTCTATAGCGACTCCATCATGCTCGACAACGAGACGGGACTCTACTTCCGCGACGGCAAATACATCTATCCAAAACACAAGACAGACGCAGGAAAGAAAGATTTCTGGGCGCGTGGTGATGGTTGGGTACTGGCAGGACTCGCCAAGGTGTTACAAGATATGCCAACAACCTATGAGCATCAACCTTTCTTCTTAGAGAAATACGTGAATCTGGCTCGTGGCGTGAAGAAACTCCAACAAGAAGAAGGCCATTGGACGCGTTCGATGATGGATCCAGAACAAGCCCCTGGCTATGAAACATCAGGTACTGCCTTTTTCTGTTATGGACTGCTATGGGGTGTGAACAATGGTTACCTCTCGAAGGAGGAGTTTGCGCCAACCATTGAAAAAGCCTGGAACTACCTGACCACCATCGCATTACAGAAAGATGGTAAGGTAGGATATGTGCAACCTATTGGTGAGCGTGCCATTCCCGGTCAGAAAGTGGATGCCAACTCTCAGGCAAACTTCGGAGTAGGTGCTTTTCTGCTGGCTACATGTGAATATTATAGGTATATCCGTCTGTTGCCACAAGCTGATGATGCCTTTTGGCGCGATTCTATCCCTCAGGAGATGCGCCTAAGCTATATAAAATATGGTGAACAGTATTTAGGCAAGGCATGGACAACTTTGCCATGGACTGTTTTTGCAGAAAACAAAATGAATGGCAATCGTGTGAATTACGAGACCGTCTGTTTTGAGAAACGCAAACATCTGGCTGCACTCGCGATGGCAGAGATTCTGGAGGGGAAGGGTCGCTTTACCAGTGATATTATTGATGGCATAGGGAGTTTTTGCGAAGAAACATGGTGGGGCATCCCTGCTCACTATGACAAACGGATCCCTTTACCTGAATTACAAGAGGTGGATCTCTTCAACGCCGAGACGGCCAACCTTATCGTCTGGACTAGGTACATGCTCCAAAAACAATTCGATGATTTCTCGCCCGACCTTTGTCAACGCATCGATCAAGAGATAGAAAAACGCATCCTCAAACCTGCATTTGAAAAAGATTACTGGTGGAAAACAGCTGGTATGAACTGGAATCCATGGATTTGTTCCAATTGGTTGGCCTGTGTACTTATCTGTGAGAAAGATGACGCACGTAAGACAGAGGCTATCTCGCAGATAAAGAAAGCCACGAAAGCCTTTATCGACGCCTATCCCGAGGATGGTGGTTGCGATGAAGGACCTGGTTATTGGGATCGTGCCGCTGCCTCGATGTTTGAGGTGCTGAGATTGTTGCCAGATTTCCCTGATAACAAGGATAAAATACGCAACATGGCAGCTTATGCCTATAAGACCTATGTCGGTAATGACTACTACGTCAACTTTGCCGATGCACACAATAATAAAGATGTGCAACAGGTGGATATCGTCTACCCCTTAGGTCTGTGGCTTGGCGATCAAACCATGCGCGAGTTTGGGGCCTATCTGGGGCGACAGAAGGGGGTACTCACTAATCCTGCTGCCCTTTACGATAAGAGTGGCAATTTCCCCACACTTAGTCGTGAACTCTTCTTTTTGCGACATATCCGCGATTTCATCGCAGAACAACCACGCGAACCATTATTAAAAGATGTGTGGCTTGGCAACCTCCAGATCATGACGGCACGCAGAGGGAATCTGTACGTTGCTATGAAAGGCGGGCATAATGGTGAGAGTCATAATCACAACGATGTAGGCTCTTTTATCGTCTATGCCAATGGTAAGCCACTTTTCATCGATCCCAGCGTAGGCGAATATACGGCTAAGACCTTCTCGAAAGAACGTTATGATATCTGGACCATGCAGTCGGGCTATCATAACCTGCCTCAGATAAATGGCATCGACCAAAAAGACGGCAAGTCATTCGCTGCAAAGGTCGTTAACCATCAAAATGGTTTGTTGACACTCGATATTGCCGGGGCTTATCCAGAGCGTGCAGCAGTAAAATCGTGGAAGCGCACCGTAAAAGCATTGAAATCGGGTATCTCCGTCACGGAAGACTATGAGCTCAGCAATAGCATCGCCCCCACACGAATCATGCTCATGACCACCCATCGCGATGCCCTCGCGCATATCAGCTACGATACCAACCAACTAGAGGCGACGATGGAAGATATCAGCGACAAGCTCGACCCATTGTTACAAGGCATGTGGGGCAAAGAGATGTGTCGCATTGTTCTGACGGTGAAATCAGCAAAAACAAAACAACAGATAAAGTATACTATCAAATGAAAAGACTATCGCTTATACTCTTATTGGCCACGCTGATGATCAGTGCCTATGCCCAGCAGGTAACGCTGTCGATATCGAATCCTAGCGATTATCAGCGTCAGGAGGTGGTAGAAACAGATCTGAATGCTGTTTACAACCTATTAGGTATGACCATCGACGAACCATTTATCATTAAAAACGGCTTTGGCCAAGAACAGACATACCAGAAAACGTACGATGGCAAACTGCTGATGTATATCGCAATTCAGCCCCACAGCAAGGCCACATTCACCATTACCAAAGGTCAACCATCGCCTTCTAAATCGTTTGTTTTTGGAAAAATCTATCCTGAACGTGCCGATGATCTTACATGGGAGAACGACCGTGGTATCTATCGAATGTACGGTCCGGCACTCCAGCGTTCTGGCGAAAAAGCCTTTGGTACTGATATTTGGGTGAAGAACACCCCTGAGTTGGTGGTAGAAGACCGCTATCGTCAGCACATGTGGGGTGTCGCTAAACGTGATTCCCTGAATCGCATCGGCAAGAATCAGGAGGCCAATGATATCTACATGGCCACCTCTTTCCACCACGACCATGGCTACGGACTCGATTGCTACGCAGTAGGTCAAAGCTTAGGTTGCGGAGCCCCGGCACTATTGAAAGACGAACAGCTCTTATTCCCCTATTGTTGGCAGAAGTGCTTTATTCTTGATAATGGCCCTCTACGCTTCACGGCAGAACTGACTTACGGCACAAACAGCGACGGGATAACAGAGCATCGTATTGTCAGTCTCGACAAAGGCTCCCACTTCAATCGTATAAAGGTCTATTATGACGGTCTTACAGAACCTTTGGCCTTAGCTTCTGGTGTAGTTTTACATAATGATCACGACCTCGTACTTGGTAAGAACTACGTGCTTTATGCCGACCCTACAGAGAATCCGGATGTGCACCAGTCTCAGATTTACGTAGGAACACTTTATCCTGAAGACATCGATGAAACCTTATTTTTTAATGGTCCGTTGAATCATGCGCTCGGTATTCTTTACGACTATAAAGGCGAGCCTTACACTTATTATTTTGGCTCTGCCTGGAGCAAATACGATGTTCCGACGCTTCAGCAGTGGCAACGCTGTGCAGAAGAATTTATGAATAACATCAAAAATCCACTAAATATTGAACTACAATGAAAAGAATCATCCTGACTTTAACAGCGCTCGCACTACTGTTGCCCATGCCGGCAGCTAAGAAAGTAAAGAAGCAAGAATCCGACCGCGAGTACTGGTGCTCTTTGGCTTACAAGATGGCGCAACCCGTTCTAGAGAATATGGCCAAGGGCGAATTGCAGAAGAATATGAAGACCGAGTTCTCACCCTCATTTGATAACCGTGACCGTTCTGTCGTTTATATGGAAACCTTTGGTCGACTGATGGCAGGTATTGCCCCCTGGCTCACCTTGCCCGATGACGACACCGCAGAGGGCCAGCAGCGTCGCCAACTCCGTGAGTGGGCCCTTGCTGCCTATAAAAATGCTGTTGACCCCAACTCTCCTGATTATCTTTGTTGGGGTAAAGCTGGTCAGAACCTTGTAGATGCAGCCTATATTGCCGAGTCGTTCCTCCGTGCTTGGGATACCTTATGGATACCCCTCGATGAAGTCACCAAACAGCGATATATCAAAGAGTTCCAAGGCATGCGTATCATCGACCCTCCCTATACCAACTGGTTCCTTTTCTCATCCACCATCGAGAGTCTGCTAGCTAAAGCAGGTGCACAGTTTGACGAGTTCCGTGTGAATACAGCTTGTCGCAAGGTAGAGGAATGGTATGTAGGTGATGGTTGGTACGCCGATGGGCCTGTGTTTGCTTTCGATTACTACAGTAGCTATGTGTTCCATGCCATGTACTTGGAAACCCTCCAAGCCATGGTCGATGCCAAAGTAAACTCACGTCTTGACTACCAGAAGTACTACGATCGGGCCTTGAAGCGTGCCCAGAAGTTTGCCATTATCCTTGAGCGCTTCATCTCGCCCGAAGGTACTTTCCCCGTCATTGGTCGCTCTACGCCTTATCGTATGGCAGCGATGCAACCCCTCGCCCTCATGGCTTGGTATCAGAAACTCCCCTCCGACCTCGGCAACGGTCAGGTACGTGCAGCCTTAACCAAAGTGCTTCATCGCATGTTCGATTATCAAGAAAACTTTAATGATGCTGGTTATCTCACTATCGGTTTCTGTGGTTCACAGCCCGAGACGGCTGATTGGTACACCAATAATGGTTCGCTGTATATGACCTCGCTGGCTTTCATGCCACTGGGTTTGTCCGCTGATCATCCTTTCTGGATAGATGCTCCCCAGCCTTGGACACAAGTAAAAGCTTGGGGAGGCCAACCCTTCCCTAAGGATCATCGCTGGAGCGATGACATCATCACAAAAGATAAGTGGTAAAAAGGGCGCAGAGGGGTCAGGAGTCTCTGCGCCCTAACTATATTTGTATTTCAGGTACTGAGCACTTCCGATGCTGGGCCATGCAGTTGCGTTACTGGCCAATCATACCAAGTACCATCACGGCATCAGCTATGGTTATGATGCTATCGCCGTTCACATCGGCTGCAGCCTCTATGAATCCTTCTGGCTCATCACCCAAGATGTAGCTGATGATGGCTACTATATCCGCTACCGCGACGCTTCTATCACCATTCACGTCACCTGGCAGTGCTGCTGGCATCTCTACAATGTTCTTAAACTCTTTCCAGCCCTCGGTAGCAGCATATTTTTCCTTCGATCCTGCTGGCACATAGAGAACGCAGGTATTCTTGTTAACCCCCTCAAAGACCGATGCCAACTTACTGTTACCTCGTGTTGTGGCTAAAATAGACAAATCGATAGGCTCCATCGCATAGTTATAAATCTCAGTCAGATTATTACAACCCGCAAACGCATTCTCACCAATGGCTTTAATCGTTGACGGGAGAATTAGTTTTGTCATGTCCATATTGTTCTGGCAGGCACCGTCTGCAATGGCTGTCACTGTGTATGTCGTTCCATCGATATCGATGGTCTCCGGGATGGCCACCACCGTACTCTCCTGCTGCTCAGAAGCAGCCTCTGTGATCGCCACTTCACACTTGCCTTCATCATCATTTGTGACCTCATAGCTGACAACGACCTGATAGGTTTCCCCGTTATCAGTAGTCACTGCCTCTGTCGTACTGCCCGAGCCAATCTCCAGAATCTCCTTGAATATTTTGGGGCATGCGTTCTGATAATCTTCCAGACTTCCAGCCGGTACATAAAGCACCGCATCGCTGCTGCATCCACTGAATGCTGCTGCCATATTCTCAAGTGGGACAGGATTTTTCATTGTGAATTTAATCAGATTAACGCAATTGTAAAAAGCATCTTGTCCTATTGCGGTAACAGTGGCAGGAATGGTCAATGCGGTCATTGCAGTACACTCATCAAATGCCGCCTCCCCGATAGTGGTTACGATTTTCCCGATAGACACGTTCTCCAAAGCTGTGCATCTGAAGAATGCACCTTTCCCAATCGTTGTAACCTCTTCGCCCATCCAGATTTCATTAATGCCTTCTGATCTGGCAAACCATTTTCCAATCTCTGCACAGTGAAACTCTACAGACTCCAGCGCATCACAATGTTCAAAGGCACCTAAACCTATCGATTCTATAATCTGAGGTATGACGAAGGAAGTTATTCCACTGCCATAAAACGCCTTTTCACCTATAGTTTGGAGACTCTGCGGAATATTTACCACCTTCAAATTCTCACAATCATAAAAGGCAAAATCACCGATAGAGGATACAGACTTTCCAAGCACAACATTTTCAAGGGCAGTACAGTTACTGAAAGCTCTCGCCTGAATAATCTCCGTGTTGTCGCCGACAACCACATCCTTTAAGTTCTCTAATTCAGAGAACCACTCGCCAATCTCTTTGCTATCGACTTGAACCGTGGCAAGGGCATCACAATGATAGAATACATCCTCTCCGACCTCTTCCACAGAGCCCGGAATGACGACAGACGATAAATTGGTACAATTGCTGAATGCACTGGCTGCAATAGTCTTAACACCCTCGCCAAGTATAATTTTCTGAATATATCTGTTTCCACTCAACCATTCACCCACACTCACGCTGTTGATGGTAATCGAGGCAAGTGCCTCACAATTATCAAATATACCGCATTCTCCCATTGTTGTAACACTTGCCGGGATGGTGATGGACTTTAAATTCTTACATCCAATGAAGGCGTATTTTTCGATAGTCGTAACGTTGTCAGGAATCGATACCTCGCTGAACGCAAAGTTATTGAAAGCGTACTCCCCGATGGCAGTTACTTCTTCGCCAATGACGACTTCCTTCACTTTTGACGAAGGAAAGGCACAAATATTGCTACACTCAGCAGTATGATATTCTGTCCGTATGAAAGAC
The DNA here is from genome assembly GCA_905234145.1 of uncultured Prevotella sp. Lineage (GTDB taxonomy): Bacteria > Bacteroidota > Bacteroidia > Bacteroidales > Bacteroidaceae > Prevotella. The sequence continues at coordinate 18,373 of CAJOGK010000023.1, forward strand.
AGTGATTCACAGTCGTCAAAAATGTAATATCCCCACGCAATCGCACTGGCATTGTCTATGAAAACTGAGTCTAAACTGGTGCAATGGGAAAAGGCATAATCATCGACAGATATCACTTTCGAGGGAATATGAATTCTCTTTAATGAGCTACATTCCATAAAACAGCCATATCCAATCGTCGTGACGTTCTTGCCGATGACAACCGAGTCAAGCTTGTCGCACCTCCAGAAGGAGTGATTGCCTGTTATCGTCTTGACATTGTCACCCATAATGACTGTCTTCAGATTGTGCAATGCAGGAAACCAACTTCTACCGATATTCTCACAATTGATGTGGAGAGTCGTTAATCCGCTGCACCCTTCAAATGCCATTTCACCGACGCTTGTCACGCCGCTGCCGATGGTGAGAGCCTCCATTGTGGAATTCGCATAGAATGCACCTTGTTCGATGCTCTCTGCCTCGTCTCCAATAATCAGTTCTTTCGCTCCGAAGGACATTTCTTTCTTCACCTCTTTGCAATGAAGCGTCACTTTCTCTATCTGATGGCCGTCGTTATTTCCAAATGCCCCATCACCAATGCTCTCCACACTGGCCGGAATCTCAACAGTTGCGAGTGGACATCCATAAAACGCCAGTCGGCCAATGCTCTCAAGATTTGCGGGGAAGGTGATTGCCGACAGGTTGCTACAGTAATAGAAAGCCTCTTCGCCAATTGATGTGACCTCATCACCCAGCACGACTTCTGTAAGACTTTCCTGCCGACAGAACCAGTCTTTTACTTCAGGCGTATGCAACTCAACCTTGGTGAGGCCAGAGCTTCCCAGAAACGCAGACTGCCCTATAGAAGCTATATTTGAAGGTATCAGCACAGAAGTAAGCCCTGTGCAATTCTCAAAAGCATGATCAACAATGGTGGTGACTTCTTCGCCAATGATAATTTCTTTGATACCAGCATGATCTTTGAACCATTTCCCAATCGTTGGACAATGGAATGTTACTGTCGTCAAGCTGGTTAATTCTTGAAAAGCATAATCGTCGATATCTGTAGCTTTCTTGCCTAATGTCAGAGAGTGTATACCTGTGCAACCAGAAAAAGCAGATTGCCCAATTGTTTCCACGTTGTCGGATATAATGACGTTGTCCAGATTGACACAAAGATAGAAAGCTCCTTGTTGTATCGCGGTCACCTCATCGCCAAAGGTTACCTCCCTGAGGTTTTGCAATTGTCCAAACCAATATTCACCAACATTTTCACAATGTAATGTTACAGATGCTAAATTACTGCAGCCCGAAAAGGCACTTTGACCAATACTCGTCACACTGTTTGGTATGGTAATCGATTCCAGACTGCTGCAGCCCCAAAAAGCTTCCGTTCCAATGGATTTGACGTTCTTGCCCATATCCAAAGTTTTCAGGTTGCTGAACCCAAAAAAAGAATCTTCATGAATTGAAGTTACTTCATTGCCTATGATAATCTCCTCAACACTCTCGCCGTCAACCCACTTCCGTATCTCTGAACAATGGTATGTCAGTGATTTGAGATTGTTGCCACCAAATAAATAATCGTATTCAACATTCGTGAAACTCTTTCCGAAAACGATAGTTTCAATGTTAAAACATTCTGAGAAAGCATTATTACTGAGATTTGACAGGCCATTGCCGAAAATTATATTCTTCAGACCTTCACAATGGTAAAAAGCCCATTCGGCTATCGAAATCGTTTCATCGCCTATGACAACATCCGTTAGGCTGTTAATTCCTGAGAACCACCAGCTTCCCACCTCATTACAATGAGTTTCCACCAAAGTTATCGCATTACATCCAAAAAATGAACTATTCTCTATATGCGACACCGCTTTTCCTAAAACAACTGTCTTTAAACCAATACAGTCAGCAAAGGCGTCCCATCCGATGGTTGTCACTTTGTCTGGTATTGAAATAGTCTCCAGGCTGCTGCAGCCCTCAAACGCACAGTCGCCAATAGACGTCAGATTGCTGCTTAACTCAACGGACTTCAAGCTGGTACATTCTCTAAATGAATATGATTCAATACTTGTGATGGATTCTGGTAATTTGACAGACGTCAAGTCTGTGTTGCCTTGGAAGTTCACCTCTGTCACCGGATAGCTGTCATTCTCATAGGGCACGGTTGCTGGTATTTCAATGTCGCCAGACTGCAATGTTGCAGACACACCTGAAGCCGAAGCCCTTCTTTCTGATTTATAGATATAATAGGTAATCCCGTCAATTTCTATAATATCATTGTACTGGGCACTTACCGGCAACGAAAGAAATACAAACAGAAGAACGAAAAATAGTCTTTTAATTTGTATCATATAGTTTGATGCTTTTACTTTCTCCTCTAAAATGGCAAAGATGAATCCCTTGAAGATAGCAAAATCAGCCTTGAAGCGGAGCATATACTTCGCTGCCCAGTCAAATCTGATATACCTGTTTTTATTGTTTGTCATTTTATATCCCTTTCCTTTTTTTATTTCGTTTTTCAGCATAGTTGTATAAATTTAGACTGAACGCTGCAAAGGTAAGCAAAAATCCCGAAACCTCCAAACGTTTCAGGATTTTTTGATGTGCGCGCAAAGGGGTCAGACCCTTGCGCCTGGGCTACCAAGCCTGATTTCTTTCTAGCGCGCTGGAGTCTTTGAGTCCAGGGGGTTCCTCATTCTCCCAACCACAATTCTTGCATTGCCATTAGCAGGGCACATGTGATACTTGCGTTGATATTCCTTTTTGCCGTACTTGGGGTGGGTGAAAAGAAACACTTCTTCGTCGTGCAGTTCTTTCTCCATGGCTTCTTCTTATTTCTTCCACTCATTAGAATAGTCATAGTCATTCCACAAATTCTTGTCTCGCTGCACAAGGTATACCCTGTACAGCACACCTCGGCTCCATTTGTTTAAATCAAGTTCGATCATAGTTTATAAATAAGTTTTATGTTAATAATTGCCACACCTCGAAGGAGGTTTATGGATGAGAATGTTTTAAATTTCGTAGCGCGAAGGTTCAAAAATTATTCGAAACCCCTATATTGTTTTAGTATATTTTAAGATTACCACAAAAAAACATCTTTAATTCTTTGGCTCTTCTCTAAAGAATGCCTACCTTTGCATCGTCAAACTGAATAATAACACTAAATCCAAGCACTATGGATCAATTACAAATCATTTATTTAAATAGTAACGGCACCAAAATGTCGTTTATAACGTTAATGTCGGTTAAACATTTGTTTATTATTGACGAATTAAACAAAAGTTTATTAACTTTGCAGAGTCAGAACCATTATTCTGTGATTGCAGCAAAAGAATTGAGCGTATGGAACTGAAAGAAGGGTTAGAGTTCTATCGCAAATGTCTTGAGGACTGCGACAAGGTAATTGCTAGTCTGTATAATAATAGCGACCTCCCTCAAAGAAGGAAACAGGCGCTTATCGACAAGCTGCTTGACACAAGAAACATGTTAAAAGAGAGAATAGAAGTAATCGAAGAACTGTTAAGATAAGATGGAAAAAGCAACGATAAATATTAAGAACCCGAAGGTTAAGGCGTATTTCGATGATATCACCGAAGATAAGACACCTGCCGTAAAACTGTCACCTGAAGAATATGAAAAGGGAGTTGAGCAGTTTGACGAGGGCATGCGTAAGATTATTGCAGAAGCAGATGAAATGATTTTCCGTGCCAAGTTAGGTGACCTGCCCGAAGCCTTATCCTTTAGCTATATAGCTCAGAAGTATTTCGGCAAGTCACGCGGGTGGCTCATGCAGAAAGTAAATGGCAATAAGGTAAATGGCAAGATTGCAGGGTTTACAGAAGATGAGCGTCGCCAGTTTCGAGAGGCTCTTCAAGATTTGAGCAAGAAAATGGCGACTATCGCCACGACCTTGTAAAACATTGTGCGCTACAACGCTTCAACGCTCCATTTGTGTTTTTCAAAATGACCTTTCGCATACTTTTACTATTATATATTTATTATATATTATAATATATAATAAATATATAATAAATTGATAGCGACTTTTACCTACACAGATGATTAATGTAAAATCGAAAATGGAGCGTTGGAGCGTTGGAGCGCAAATTCTCCTTAATTTACATTTTAACATTTAAAATAAATCGAAAATAAATTGCCGAAAAATTTGGTTTGCATTATAAATTTTCGTACCTTTGCACTGTCAAATGATAAAGGTAAGAACCTCGGCCATTAAATGAAAAAATTGCGAGATTTAAATCTAGAAATTGCGCGCATTAATTC
>CAJOGK010000024.1 GCA_905234145.1 uncultured Prevotella sp.
ACTGTACTTTTCTAATCATAGTCGTATCCTCCTTTATTCTTTACGTGGGTCAATAGCTTTCACTGCACCCTGATCCTCGGTACGGCGACCGTAAGAACCAGTGAACTTCTTCAGAGCCTCATTGGCGTCCATACCGTTCTTGATGGCTTCCATCATCTTACCGAGGTGTACATACTCGTAACCGCAAACCTCGTTGTTGGCATCAAGATACATCTTCGTGATGTAACCTTCTGTCAGTTCCAGATAACGTGTGCCCTTGGCAACGGTACCATAGAGTGTACCAGTCTGTGAACGAAGACCCTTACCCAGATCCTCAAGACCAGCACCAATAGCCAGACCGCCCTCAGAGAAAGCACTCTGTGTACGTCCGTAAACAATCTGTAGGAACAACTCACGCATAGCGGTGTTGATAGCATCGCAAACGAGGTCGGTATTCAGAGCCTCGAGAATGGTCTTTCCAGGCAGAATCTCAGAAGCCATAGCGGCTGAGTGAGTCATACCAGTACAACCGATGGTCTCAACAAGAGCCTCCTGGATGATACCGTCCTTCACGTTCAAGCTCAGCTTGCAGGCACCCTGCTGAGGTGCACACCAGCCGATACCGTGGGTGTAACCAGAAATTTCCTTGATTTCTTTTACTGCAACCCACTTGCCCTCCTCGGGGATTGGTGCAGGTCCATGGTAAGCGCCTTTAGTAACGCTACACATGTTTTCAACTTCTTTTGAATAAATCATTGATAATAAAACATTTATGTGTTAAACAATAAGAGTTTCAACTTAATTTGGTGTACAAATTTACTATAAATATTCGATTTTATAGGTTTCTTGCACTATCATTTATGAAATATTAACGGTACGCGCACGAGACACTCCTTTACAGTATTAATCTCGAGGAACTTCGTACCACCACCCTCACCCACATTTCCACTAAGGTAAGCGATGCGGTCATTATCGTCTACATACCCTTTTTGGCGCAACATGCGAACAGCGGCATTAAACAACTCCTCGCGACTGATATGATCCTTCTGATATACAGGTATGACACCATACGAGAGATTAAGCAGGCGCTGCAACTTATCGTTATAACAGATAGCCAGCACAGGGTTTGGACCACGGAAGGCAGCCAGCATGCGAGCTGTAATTCCTGTAACATTATCTGTGATGATACCCTTTACGCCCAACTTTTCCGTAGCCTCGATGGCACTAAAGGCCATAAACTCACGGATATCACAATTTTCCGACAAAGGCACATCGATAACTCCTCGCAAACTAAGGTCTTGCTCGGCCTGCTCGGCAATTGAGGCCATCGTCTGCACAGCCTCAACGGGATACTTACCGCTAGCCGTCTCTCCCGAGAGCATCAGGGCATCGGTATGCGAATAGATAGCGTTGGCGATATCAGTTACCTCAGCACGCGTAGGACGTGGATTACTAATCATGGTATGCAGCATCTGGGTAGCTACAATCACTGGTTTCTTGGCCATGATACACTTACGGATAATCTGGCGTTGGATACCAGGAATGCGCTCGATGGGCACCTCGATACCCAAATCGCCACGCGCAATCATGATACCATAAGAAGCATCGATAATCTCATCGATATTGTCGACACCTTCCTGGTTTTCTATCTTTGAAATAATTTTAATATCCGAATTGTAGGCATCGAGAATGGCCTGCACAGCGCGAACATCGGCAGCAGAGCGCACAAACGAGTGGGCTATGAAATCGATATCCTGATCGATGGCCAGCATAATATTCTTGCGATCTTTGTCTGTAAGTGTAGGCAGGGCAATATGTACGCCAGGCACGTTTACACTCTTATGCGATCCCAGCACACCATCATTCTGCACTTGGGCAATCACGGCAGGACCGTTGATGCCGATAACGAGCATGTCGAGTGCACCATCATCGAAGAGGATGTGGCAGCCCTCATGCACATCAGCTGCAAAATTGGAATAAGAGAGATTGATGATATCGTGGGTAGTGTCCATCTCAGGACGGCCGAAGATTTTTACCACATCGCCCGTCTTATATGGAATAGGCTCAGAACATCCCGTGGTACGAACTTCTGGCCCCTTGGTATCAATAAGGATTCCGATATGGTGGCTTACTGCGCGTACATTATTTATAATCTGCTTGATACCATTTTCGTCGGCATGGGCAGTATTCATCCTGACAACATTCATGCCTGCCTCGAAAAGACTACGGATAAAATCGACATCGCATCGACGGTCGCTGATACTAGCTACAATTTTAGTCTGTTTCATACAATTTTTCCTTGTTTTGTGCTGCAAAGATACAAAAAAATGGCGAAAGAATGGCGAAAATCATCATTTTTTGAAAAAAATTCGAGAATTATTTCGGTAATCGACTGAAAATTAGTAACTTTGCAGTCCGAAATCGAAGAAATTCGAGTTTTACATTATTAATAATATATAGATATTAGAAATGACAAAGCAAGATATCATAGCAAAAATTGCTGAAGAAACAGGTATCAGAAAGAACGATGTAGCCATAACTGTAGAGGCTTTTATGGAAAGCATCCGTCAGAGTTTGGCTGAGGATAAAGAAAATGTGTACCTGCGCGGATTCGGCACATTCGTTGTTAAGCGTCGCGCCAAGAAGACGGCACGTAACATCTCGAAAAACGTGACCATCGTCATCGATGCGCACGATTTCCCAGCATTCAAGCCCTCAAAGAGCTTTATTGATAAGATGAAGTAATTAACATCATTCAAAAATATTAAAATTTTAGTATTATGCCAAACGGAAAGAAAAAGAAGGGCCACAAGATGGCTACTCACAAGCGTAAGAAGAGACTGCGCAAGAATCGTCACAAGAGCAAGTAAGCAATTACTATGCTCCTCTGTGACCCAGAGAAAGAAATGAAAGGAGTGTGCCGGCTAATCCCTCAGTGGATAGCAGCACACCCTTTTGGATTTTAACGACATCCCCTGTCGAGAAACTAAAGCAAGAAGATTATGACAAGTGAAGTAATCATTGATGTACAGCCGAAAGACATTGAGATTGCACTGCTCGAAGACAAGCAACTGGTGGAATACCAGAAAGAGCAGCGCACAGCAACCTATTCGGTAGGCAACATCTATGTGGCAAAGGTGAAAAAGCTGATGCCAGGATTGAACGCTTGTTTCGTTGACGTCGGCGCAGAACGCGTGGCATTCCTGCACTATCTCGACCTGGGTGCTCAATTTAACTCTTACGAAAAATATCTGAAACAGGTAACGAGCGACCGCAAGAAGCTCTACCCTATCCAGAAAGCCCACATCCAGCCTGAATTGCCCAAAGAAGGCAGCATCGCCAATACGCTGAAAGTAGGACAAGAAATACTGGTACAAATCGTAAAGGAACCCATCAACACCAAAGGACCTCGCCTGACATGCGACTTAAGTTTCGCAGGGCGCTACCTGGTGCTGATACCTTTTGAAAACAGTGTTTCTGTATCTACCAAGATTAAGCGTGGCGAGGAACGCAGCCGACTGAAACAACTGATTCAGAGTATCAAACCGCAAAACTTCGGTGTGATAGTGCGCACGGTAGCTGAAGGCAAGCGTGCAGCGGAACTCGACTCTGAGTTGAAGACACTCCTGAAGCGCTGGGAAGACACCATCACAAAAGTACAGAAAACCACCGAGCGCCCATTGTTGTGCTTTGAGGAGGAAAGTCGCGCCGTGGCACTTTTGCGTGATCTGTTCAACCCCACTTATGATGGCATTCACGTGAACAACAGCGACATCTTCGAGGAGATCAAAAACTATCTGACTTTGATCGCACCTGAGAAGAAAGATATCGTAAAGCTGTATAACGGCACGGTGCCCATCTTCGACAACTTCGATGTTACAAAGCAGCTGAAATCGGGCTTTGGAAAAACAGTAAACTACAAGCATGGTGCCTACCTGATTATTGAGCATACAGAGGCCATGCATGTGGTAGACGTAAACAGCGGAACACGCATCAAGAAAGAAAACGACCAGGAGACCAATGCCCTGGAGACTAACTTGGGAGCTGCCGACGAGCTGGCTCGCCAGTTAAGACTGAGAGACATGGGCGGCATTATCATCGTCGACTTTATCGACATGAAATTGCCAGAAGACCGTCAGTTGCTGTATGAACGCATGTGCAAGAACATGCAGAAAGACAGAGCAAAGCACAACATTCTTCCCCTCTCGAAATTCGGACTGATGCAGATTACCAGGCAGCGAGTAAGACCTGCCATGAGCGTGAATGTGGAGGAAACATGCCCCACCTGTTTCGGAAAAGGAACCATCAAATCAAGTATCCTCTTTACGGATACACTGGAGAGTAAAATTGACACACTCGTCAATCGCATTGGAATCAGCAAGTTCTACCTGCATGTACATCCTTACGTTGCAGCCTATATCAACAAGGGCGTATTCAGTTTGAAGCGACAATGGCAACTGAAATACGGACTGGGCATAAGGATTATACCATCGCAGAAGCTGGCATTCCTTCAATACGAATTCTACGATACTGACAAGCAGTTTATCGATATGAAGGAAGAAATCGAAACAAAGTAAAAGACTCTTAAAGAATTAAAGACTATGCTAACACTGAAGATCCTATTCTGGGCCATGTTGCTCATTGTATTCTACACCTATATCGGGTATGGAATATTATTATACATGATCATCCAGCTGAAACGGCTCTTCGCAGGAAAACCCTGCGAAGCCGTTTTGCCGGCTGACAGCGAACTGCCCACCATGACCTTGATGATTTGTGCCTACAACGAAGAAGACGTAGTGGCCGAAAAGATGGAAAACACGCTGGCACTGGATTATCCGCGCGACAAATTCCGCATTATGTGGGTAACCGACGGTAGTAACGATCGCACGAACGAACTGCTGAGAGCCTACCCGGAAGTAGACATCGTGTTTAGCCCAGAGCGTCGCGGCAAGACAGCAGCCCTAAAGCACGGACTGCGCGAGCTACAGACACGCTACGTAGCCTTTACCGATGCCAACACCATGATTAACAGAGGTGCACTGAAAGAGATTGCCCGACTGTTTAAAGACCCCACAATAGGTTGCGTATCAGGCGAAAAGCGTGTTGTTGCTAAGCGAGAAGGTGAAATGGCAGCAGAAGGCGAAGGACTGTATTGGAAATACGAGAGCACGCTGAAACGATGGGACAGTGAGCTGTATTCGGCGATGGGTGCTGCCGGTGAACTGTACGCCATCGACCCCAAGCTGGTGCGCGAGGTACCCGACGAAGCATTGCTCGACGACTTTATGATGTCGATGTATATCGTAGATGATGGCCATCGCATCGCCTACACCACAGAAGCCTACGCACAGGAATACGGCTCAGCCAATATCTTCGAAGAATCAAAGCGCAAGCGACGCATTGCCGCTGGCGGATTACAGAGCATCTGGTGGTTGAGGCGTATGCTGAACCCATTGAGACAGCCACTGGTAGCATTCCAGTACATCAGCCATCGCGTGTTAAGATGGAGCCTTACACCTGTTGCGATGGTGATCATGCTGGCAGTAAACATTGCACTGGTGACCATGAAGGCTGGCACCTTCTACACCGTAATGTTGATACTACAACTGCTGTTCTACCTGATGGCATACGCAGGATGGCTGATGGCTAAACATGGGCGCAAAAATAAGCTGCTATATACAGCTTACTACTTTGTATTTATGAACATCAACGTGTTCCGCGGAATGGTTTATTTAAGAAATCATGGCAAAAGTGGTGCGTGGGAAAAAGCAAAGCGAAGTTAAAAAAATCTTAAAATATTTTTTCAACTAAATATTTTTTCTTACCTTTGTACGCAATTAGCATTTATTTAGGTTGATGGAAAAGAGCGAAAAAGATTTATTGCTTCAGAAACTTACAGAAACCAATCGTCGCCTGACATTAGCGCAGGAGCAGTTGGCGATTGCGACTAATAAGCTGAAGGAATATGAAGAAAAGGCAATGAAGGCAGAAAAAGCGAGCAAGATGAAATCGCTGTTTCTGGCTAACATGAGCCATGAAATCCGTACACCTCTAAATGCGATTGAGGGTTTCTCGCGTGTGATTGTAGAAACCGATTCTCAGGAAGACCGTCTGAAGTTCTACGAGATCATCGAGAGCAACAATAACCGATTGATGAGTCTGGTAAACGAGATTCTTGACCTGTCGAGAGTGGAATCGGGCGAAATCGTGATGAAGAAAACCAAAACGGAGCTGAACTCTTTGTGCGAAAGCATTAAGAACATCTTCAAGTTCCGCTGTCCCGATACGGTAAAACTGATTTGGCGCGAGCCTACTATGCCTGTGGCATTCAATACTGATGCCAACAGACTGACACAGGTATTCTCGAACTTGATTAGCAACTCTCTGAAGCATACCACTAGTGGTAGCATTGAATACGGCTATCGATTGCTTGACGAGGGTACTCACATCGAATTCTTTGTAAAGGATACAGGTAGTGGTATTGCCAGCCAGGATTTAGGACATATTTTTGAGACCTATGTTTCGAGAGACGCAGAAACCAGCAAGAACGGCTACGGGCTGGGATTACCTCTGTGTAAGATCATCGTAGAGAAGCTGGGTGGAAAAATCAGCGTACAATCAGAATTGGGTAAGGGCTCAACTTTCTTCTTTGATTTTCCATTCGATGGCACCATTGGCGGTATGAACCAAGGTCGAAACACCACCACTACGAATGTACGCACCATACGTGTAAGCGGACGTGGCGACGAAAAGCATCGGAAAACGATTATGGTGGCAGAGGATGAGGACAGCAACTACGAGTTGGTAAAGATTGTACTGCAAAAGCGCTATCGCCTGTTGCGCGCCCACAATGGTATCGAGGCTGTAACCATCAACGAAGAGGAGCACCCCGACTTGATACTGATGGATATCCGTATGCCTGAGATGAATGGTCTCGACGCCACACGAATCATAAAGGAAGTTGATTCCAATATCCCCATCATCGCCCTCAGCGCCTATGCTTTTGAGGAGAATATCCGTGAGGCTAAGGCTGCTGGATGCGACCTGTTTATGGCAAAACCTTTCAAAGTGGAGAACCTCATTGATACCGTTAAAAAATATCTCGACGAATAAGTTTGTTCGTCAAAATAGATTCTTATAAATTATGGGAAAACTAGCTGTACAGAAGTATTTTTCGTTTACTATTCTGGTAATTACCGTATTGCTGATGGTATTCACACTTACGGGCCTTTTTGGTGGTGATGTAACCCCTGCTGGTAACACAGCGAGAGCAATGCTGGTATATGCCCTGCCCTTACTGATTATTGGCAACATCGTGTTTATGATCTACTGGATAGTGATGCGCAGATGGCACTGGATGCTATTCCCACTGTTAACTCTATTGTGTTGTATCCCATACGTAGGCACGCTCTATCAGATAGGATCGGTAGATGAGGAAGGCGGCAAAGAGAAAGGTATCAAAATAGCCAGCTACAACGTAGCCATGTTCAACAGAGAAACATCGGGCTTCATCTCTCAGGACATCCTCTCTGAGATGAAGAAGCAAAATGTAGATATCGTATGTTTCCAGGAGTACAACAACCAAAGCGGCGACAAGAAGAATTCGGATTACTACAAGGAATACTTCCCTTATATGGCAGTGGGTGAAAGCGATATGGTGATTTACAGCCGCTACCCCATCAAGAATTTCAAGAACATCAACTTTGAGATGACCAATAACAGCGCCATGTGGGCTGAGATTGAAATAAACGACAAGATCTATCGCGTGTATAATGCCCACCTGGAGACGACAGGTATCAACAGAACACTACACAAAGCGGCCAAGATGACAGTTCAAGGTTTTACAGTAGACAATAACCGACTGCTGAATGCCATCTATGGCAATTATACCGTAGGTATGATAGCACGTGCAGGACAGGCCAATATGCTGGCGATGGATATGCGCGAGTGCGAGGTGCCCATTATCGTATGCGGTGACTTTAACGATGTGCCCTACTCATACGTGTATAACACGATGCTGGGCGATAAGATTGACGGATTTAAAGAGTGTGGCGCTGGATTTATGTACACCTTCAGAGGTTCGAAGAAAGTACGTATCGACTACATCTTCCACGACGAGGCGCTCGAAGGTATCACTTACTACAAGAGGGAGTACAGTTACTCAGACCACTACCCGGTGTTTATGAAACTAAAGGTAAAGAAATAAAGAAACAGGCTCGCTACATGATGGCGAGCCTGTAATATTTTTCAGACGATCTTAAATCTGACCCTAAAGGAATGTTCGTGTTCATCCCAATTGGTGCCAAGCATCTCAAATCGGCCTATCTGACCAGTAGAACGAACATGCTTGCCGATACAAGGACACACATCGTAATCGCCAATACGTACCAAGCGGATAGTTTCTGAAGCATCATCTGGTAAACGATCGAGGGTAACACCCTCTGGCAACTCGTCACGCGTAACATATTCGAAGGTAACGGGCAAGTCCTGCTGAATCAGGTCGTTCATTGTGCGCTCAATCTCCTTTTCCTCCTGGCGCGTGGGCTTCTGATCGAGGTGGAAACTCATCTTGCTCTTCTTGCGCTCAACATGCGCATTATAAGAGCGCCCACAACCAAAGATGCGAATCATGGTTTGATTAAGCAAATGCTCGGCTGTATGCGACGGGGGATACTCGTCTTTGTTGTGATCGTTCAGGATAAAATCGTCTGCCATCAGTTTAACATTTGAATTTTAATACTACTGCGCCATTGGGTTCTAGTTCTACAGGTATAGAATCATTGCGCCTCAAGTGGACTTTTTGCTTATGACCTGAAAGCAAGTCGAGAGCTACAGAGTTCTTCTCCTTCATTTTCAGGAAATCGAAGGCATGAGCAGGTATCGTAACATGCATTGTAACAGGTATATCGTCGAAATTAGCCACTACAAGCAGCACCTCGTTATCTGCAGCCTTGCGAAGGAAAGCATACTGGCGATGATAGTCTCCATTTACATACATAAGGTCGAACGATACGCCTTCCAACACAGCAACCTCTGTGCTAGCCACCTTCAACACCTTACTATAGATATGCTTAAGCGCCACCTCACTTTCGTTGAGCCTTTTCGAAGCAGCACGCATCAGGGTGTCAACACTCCAGTAATCAAAAATGGTGGTACGTCCATCGTTGCCGCTGAAGCCCTCCTTGTCCATGCCTCGCTCACCATACTCCTGACCAGCATAAAACATAAATGGATTTTGCTGAAGCAGAGCAGACACCACCAATCCAGGTATAGCCTTAAACGCATTACCTGCAAAGAAACTGCTGGCAATACGCTGCTCGTCATGGTTCTCAAGAAAATAGAGCATGTGATCACGAATATCATCAGTCTGCTGCCAGGCACTCGTAATGGCGTGGGTAGACTGATTGCCACGAATCACCTCGCGAAGGGTGTCATACATACCAACCTTATCATAAAGATAATCGAAACCGGCACTCAGATAGTTACGATATTCGGCAGGATTATACACCTCTCCGATAAAGATCATGTCAGGACAGATAAACTTCACCTTGTCGATAGCCCAACGCCAGAATTCAACAGGCACCATCTCAGCCATATCGCAACGGAAACCATCCACGCCCTTCTTTGCCCAGAAAAGCAGAATATCAGTCATCTTGCTCCATGTATTGGGAATGGGGTCAAAATGCCCTACCCTACCTGCATAGTAGTCAACTCCATAGTTCAGCTTCACCGTCTCGTACCAATCGTTCATGCCTGGGGCATTATGGAAACAATCGTTACCAGTGGCCTTGGCTGGTTCCTCGATATAAGGCTCAGTCTCACCATGATAAAGGTCGAAATAAGGCGTGAAGCGCTGACCAGGACAATAGTAGAAATTATTCTGTGGATCGAAACCGAGATCTGTACGATCCTCTTCACCCAAATCCTTCACACCTTCGGGCTTGCAGATAGAATGATACTGACGTGCCACATGATTGGGCACAAAGTCGATAATCACCTTCATCCCTTCTTTATGGGTACGCTCTACAAGCTGTTCAAACTCCTGCATACGGAGGTTGACATCCTTTGCCAAGTCAGGGTCTACATCATAATAATCGGTGATGGCGTAAGGAGAGCCTGCCTTACCCTTTACGATGGCAGGATGATTCTTGGGGATGCCATAAGCAGAATAATCAGTCTGGGTAGCATGACGAATGATACCTGTATACCAAATATGGCTCACGCCCATTTCCCTGATTTTCTTCAGGGCAGTGGGCGTGAAATCATTCATCTTTCCACAACCGTTTTGGGCTATCGTTCCATTCTCTTTTGGGGAGATGCGGCGATTACCGTAAAGTCGTGTAAAAATCTGATAGAGGATAATCTTATTCGATGCCATGGGCAGTAACTTCTTTATTGATTTTTACAATCATGCCTTGGAGCGCCTTACCAGGACCACACTCTGTGAAGTCGTCGGCACCATCGGCAATCATATTCTCTACACTCTGAGCCCAGCGTACTGAGCTGGTAAGCTGTGCTATCAGGTTAGCCTTGATTTCAGCTGGATCAGTATGTGGCTTACCGTCTACATTCTGATAAACTGCACATTTAGGAGCCTTTATCTCTGTCTGCTCGATAGCAGCCTGAAGCTCATCCTTTGCTGGCTGCATCAGAGGAGAGTGGAATGCACCACCTACTTTCAAAGGCAGGGCACGCTTGGCACCAGCGGCCTTCAGCTGCTCGCAAGCCTCGTTAATAGCATCGATATTACCAGAAATAACCAGCTGACCAGGACAGTTGTAATTGGCAGGAACCACTACACCCTTGCCCATCTTGCTAACCTCGCTGCATATCTCCTCGATCTTCTCGAAAGGCAGAGCGATGATAGCTGCCATCGTTGAAGGCTGTGCCTCGCAAGCTTTCTGCATTGCCATCGCACGAGCATATACTAACTTCAAACCATCCTCGAAGCTCAAAGCACCTGCGGCTGTGAGGGCTGAGAACTCACCAAGAGAGTGACCTGCAACCATCTCAGGCGCAAAAGCATCACCCATGCAAAGGGCAGAAATAACACTGTGCAGGAATACTGCAGGCTGTGTAACCTTGGTCTGCTTCAACTCTTCGTCAGTACCATCAAACATGATATCGGTGATACGATAGCCTAAAATGTCGTTTGCCTTCTCAAATAGTTCTTTTGCCAATGGGTTGCTTTCGTAAAGATCCTTACCCATACCTACAAACTGTGCTCCCTGTCCAGGAAAAACAAATGCTTTCATCTTCTTTTTACCTTTTTTATTAAACTTTTCTCTTTTTACAATTCACTTTTTACTTCATTTCTCTCCTTTCAGGGTGCAAAATTACGATATTTTTCTGAAAGATTGCCCTCTAAACTCATTTTTTTAGTGAAAGAGCGGTGAATATCGAAAAAATTGTGTAAGTTTGCACGTTAGAAAGAGAACGGAAGCCAGAAAATGAAACTGATTGTAATGACCAAACCCACCTTCTTCGTAGAAGAAGACAAAATTTTGGTAAACCTTTTCGAAGAAGGTTTGGATAATCTGCATCTTTACAAGCCGGGAGCATCTCCGATGTTCTCAGAGCGATTACTTACGCTGTTAGGAGAGAATTATCATTCCAAAATTACAGTGCATGGCCATTTCTATCTGAAAGAGGAATACAGGCTGAAGGGTATTCATATAGATGATGCCTTTACAGAACCGCCTACAGGATATAAAGGCAACATCACGCGAACCTGCCATGCTATCAGCGAATTGAAGGAAGCAAAGAAACACTCTAACTACGTGTTCCTGCACTCTATCTTTGACAGTCAGTCGAATCCAGATGAAAAGCAATCGTTTACTTATGACGAACTGAAAGCTGCATCGAAAAGTGGTCTGATTGACAAGAAAGTGTACGCGCTTGGAGGCATTAATCTTGATAACATAAAGACTATTAAGGATTTAGGCTTCGGCGGTATAGTAATTTGTGGCGATTTATGGAACCGATTCAACATCCATAATGAAATCGACTACAAAGAGCTGTTGGTTCATTTTGAGAAACTGCGTAAAGCTACAGAATAAACAAATAATGCAAAATAAATAAGAAAAATGGAGAAGAACTCTTACATGGTATTTTCAGGTACAGCCACCAAATACCTGGCGGAGAAAATCTGCCAAAGTCTAGGTTGCCCATTAGGACAACTGCAAATCACAAAATTCTCGGATGGTGAGTTTGCCGTATCGTATGAGCAAAGTATTCGAGGAAGAGACATCTTCCTGGTACAGAGCACCTTCCCTAATTCTGACAACCTGATGGAGCTACTGCTGATGATCGATGCTGCTAAGCGTGCCTCAGCCCGCACCATCAATGCCGTTATCCCCTACTTCGGATGGGCGCGTCAGGATCGTAAAGACAAACCTCGTGTAAGCATCGGTGCTAAACTCATAGCCGACTTGCTAAGCGTGGCTGGTGTAAATCGTGTTATAACCATGGATTTGCACGCAGACCAGATTCAGGGCTTCTTTGATGTGCCTGTCGATCATCTTTACGCATCGAATGTGATCATACCTTATCTCCAGACACTGAATCTTGATAATTTGGTCATCGCTTCGCCCGACGTAGGCGGCTCAAAGCGTGCCAATACTTATGCAAAGTATCTGGGTTGCCCATTGGTACTTTGCAACAAGACGCGTGCACGTGCCAATGTCGTAGAGTCTATGCAGATTATCGGTGAGGTAGAAGGCAAAAACGTTGTGATTGTCGACGATATGGTAGATACCGCTGGTACTATCACTAAAGCAGCCGACATCATGAAAGAGCATGGTGCAACCACTGTCAGAGCTTGCGCATCTCACTGCGTGATGAGTGGTCCTGCCAGCGATCGTGTGCAGTCATCAGCCCTCGAAGAGATTATCTTCACCGACTCGATTCCTTACACACAGCGTTGCGCTAAAGTTAAGCAACTATCGGTAGCTGATATGTTTGCAGAGGCTATCCGCAGAGTTATCGACAACAAGAGCATTAGCGACTTATACATTATTTAATGAATAGTTGGAAATTAATAGGACTGGCAGTGGCAGGATTGATAATCTGCTCCTGCCAGTCTGATGTTTATAGCATAAACGGCTATGCCAAAACGCTGAGGGATGGCGATACGATATGGTTCGCTGAAGTTGCTAATCCTGGCAATATCATCTCGGGTGCAATCGTAAGCGAAGGCAGGTTCGCCATGAGTGGCACAACCTCAGAACCATCTTTTTGCATTGCTTATTCCAGCGCCTCAAAGACCAATGGCGTCACATTCTTGCTGGAGCCTGGTACTATCACGCTGGAGATATTGCCCAAAGAATATCTGTCGAGAGTATCCGGAACGATATTGAACAACCGGTGGCAAGCGCTGAATGATACCATCAGGCGATTAGGCAAACAACTGGTGGCCATGGCTGAAGACTCTACAGTTTTAGAGCAAACAGCCCATCTGGATAAACTTCGTGCCATCGACAGTTTGCATCGCAGGATGTCGCAATGCATCACCAACGTAGCTAATGATAATGCCGGCAACCCGTTAGGACGGTATATCAAGGAGAATTATAAAGCGCCTGAGTTTGAATGAACTCAGGCGCTTCACTTATTGATTGTCTCACCAACTATTAGTTGTTACTATTAGGCAACTCCAACCACTTCACGTAGCAGAAGTCCATGCGGTGAGGCAGATTCTTATTCTTCGGATACATACGAACGGCACTCTTGTACTGACCGAACTGACGTGGAGACAACTGAGCCTCAAAGGTATAATTGTTGCCCTCGTGCTTGGTCATCTTCAAAGGCTCTACAGAGAATACCTTCTCATTGCCGTCCTTATCAACGAGTACGTTAACCTTCTCAAGGGCAATGGCATCGTCGAGACCCTGCTCGTTGATGACGTACTTCAAGGTATATTTCAGACCAGCCTCAGCACCAGCAGCAGGGAAGTCCCACTCGCTTGATACCACGTTGATAGCATCCCAGCGCTCTGCAACAGCTTCCTTCCACTGAGCAATGTCCTTAGCCAGCTTGTTGTTGTCCTTCGACAACTCCTTGAAGCGCTTGGCCTCTTTCTCATAGAACTTGCTATAGTAGTCGTCGAGCTGACGCTTCATCGTATAGTGAGGTGCAATCTGGGCGATAGAGTTCTTCACCACCTTGATCCAACCCTTAGAAATGCCTGTCTTCTTATCTCTATTATAATAAAGAGGTACAATCTCGTTCTCCAGCAGACCATAGATAGTAGCAGCATCAAGCTGATCCTGATAACCCTGATCCTGGTAAGTGCGCTTCTCTGTAAGTGCCCATCCGGCACCCTCGCGATAGCCCTCAAGCCACCAACCGTCTTTTACTGAAAGGTTTACTACACCGTTCATCTCGGCCTTCTCACCAGAGGTACCAGAAGCCTCAAGCGGACGTGTAGGTGTATTCATCCAGATATCGACACCTGATACCAGGCGACGAGCCAGCAGGAAGTCGTAGTCCTCGAGGAAGATGATCTTTCCCTGGAACTGAGGCATCAACGAGATTTCAAAGATACGCTTAATCAAGCCCTGACCAGCACCATCGGCGGGGTGAGCCTTACCAGCGAAGAGGAACATAACGGGACGCTCGGGATTATTAACAATCTTATCAAGACGGTCGAGGTCGGTGAACAGCAAGTGAGCACGCTTATAAGTTGCAAAGCGACGGCAGAAACCGATCACCAGCGAATTGGGGTTAAAACGTTCAATCAGCTTTACCACACGCTGAGGATCAAGCTGGTTCTTCAACCAAGTCTCCTGGAACTGTACCCTGATATAATCAAACAGCTTTTCCTTCAGAGCCTGACGGGTAGCCCAGATTTCCTCATCGGGACAGTTGTAGATAGCGTGCCAAATATCTTCGTTACTCTGGTCGCTCAAGAACTTCTCGTCGAAATACTTGGTATAGACAGCGCGCCACTCAGCAGCAGCCCATGTGGGGAAGTGAACACCGTTGGTAACATAGCCAACGTGGTTCTCCTCAGGATAGTAACCAGCCCAGATGTTAGCAAACATCTTCTGAGATACCCAACCGTGAAGCTTAGACACACCGTTAACCTCCTGACAAGTGTTGCAGGCGAAAGTCGACATACAGAATTTCTCGCCCTTGTCGTCGGGATTGGTACGACCCATACCGATGAACTCATCCCAGGTAATACCCAGCTTAGCGGGATAGCTACCCATATACTTGCCGAAGAGACCCTCGTCGAAGTAGTCGTGACCAGCAGGAACAGGTGTATGAACGGTGTAGAGGCTGCTGGCGCGAACCAGCTCCATAGCCTGGTTGAAGTTCAAACCGTCTTCCTCGATATAATCACACAGACGCTGCAGGTTGCAAAGAGCTGCGTGACCCTCGTTACAGTGATAGATATCCTTCTTGATGCCCAGCTTCTTCAGCAGCAGCATACCACCGATACCCAGCAAGATCTCCTGCTTCAGACGGTTCTCCCAGTCACCACCATAGAGTGAGTGGGTAATAGGTTTGTCGAAGTCTGAGTTCATCTCATTGTCGGTATCGAGCAGATAGAGCTTCACACGACCTACATTGACACGCCATACGTATGCATGAACCTGATAGTTGGTATAAGGAACGTCTATAACCAGAGGATTGCCGTCCTTGTCGAGCTGGCGCTCAATAGGCAGAGAACCGAAGTTCTGGCTCTCGTAGTTGGCAATCTGCTGTCCGTCCATTGAAAGGCTCTGTGTAAAGTAGCCGTAGCGATACAGGAAACCAACAGCACACATATCAACATTTGAGTCGGAAGCCTCTTTTACATAGTCACCAGCGAGCATACCCAGACCACCAGAGTAGATCTTCAGGGCAGAGTGGATACCATACTCCATGCAGAAGTAAGCTACAGATGGGCGACTGCTGTCAGGCTTTACATCCATGTACTTGCGGAACATGTTGTAAACGCTCTTGATACGCTTCATCAGCGCCTTATCCTTAAGAATCTCCTCCTTACGCTCATAGCTCAGACGCTCAAGAAGCATCACGGGGTTGTGCTTTACATCATGATAAATCTGAGGGTCAAGGTCACGGAACAAGTCACGAGCCTCGAAGTTCCACACCCACCACATGTTGTGGGCAATCTCGTCCAAACACTTCAATTCCTCTGGAAGTGTGGCCTTCACGGTCAGCATTTTCCATGAGGGGGCATTTGTGTAATCTGCTTTAATTTTCATAATTATCTAAAATTAGTTATGATATTCTGTTATACAATTATTATTTCTGTTTCTTGCGCGCCTCGGCCTTGCTGAGAGCAATGTCGTAAGCCTCATAGTAGAACTTGATAAACTCACTCCAAAGCGCTTTCTTAGAGAGGGCATCGGCATTCTTACGGCAGGTGTCGATCTCCTTCTTTGTCATCGACGAGAAGGCAGCTACCGTGTCCTTGATATTATCAGCCACCTCTGAATAGTTATAATCAGTGCGGTGGATGACCTTCACGCCATCTGTCAGCTCACCCTCATGACCAAATACCGAATTAGCCCAAAGACCGAATCCAGCCAGATCAGTGGTGATACAAGGCACCTTGAACGCTACAGCCTCCAGCGGTGTATAGCCCCAAGGCTCATAATATGAAGGATAGATACAAAGGTCGTTGCCCAGCACGATGTCGTAGTAGTTCATATTAACGATACCATCTTTGCCGTCGAGATAGCAAGGCAGGAAAATCACCTTTACCATTTCGTCCTTGCGATTATGCATATCGTAGTATTTCAGCATACTCAGCACGTTATCGTGGCTCATGTTATGGAGCCAGTGGGTAACCTGAGGCACGTCCAATGGTGTATCGTATGTTTTGCCAGAGTTCAGTCTCTCCTGCAAATCCTTACGAGGCTCGCCTACCCAACCAGGAACCTCGATGAAAGCTACAATCTTCTTCTTCAGATCACGGTCACGAAGCAGGCGATTCATAGCCTCTACGAACACATCGATACCCTTATTTCTAAACTCATAACGTCCTGATGTTGAGATCAATATCGTATCGTCATCAAGTTCTTCTCCAAGCAATGCATTAGCGATATCGAGCATCTTCTTTCGAGCAGCCTTGCGCTTACGGCTAAACAGCTGCGCATTAGGCACGAAGCTATTGTCAAAGCCATTGGGCAGTACTACATCCACGGGTTTGTCGAGCAGTTCTACACACTCCTTAGCCGTGATTTCGCTCACCGTGGTAAAGCAATCCACGTTGTGAGCAGTCTGCTTTTCTATCGAGTGCTTCGACTGCATATTCAGTTCACCAGCCATCTGATCGCCATTATAGGCAAAAAGATAATCATACAGCGGCTTCATATTGCCAGCTATCGAGCGACCGATACTAGTGGCATGCGTGGTAAAGATGGTACCAATCTGAGGCAGCTTGTTGTTGATATACAATGCACCCAGACCGCACATCCACTCGTTTGCATGATATACCACCTTGGTTTTCTCATTCCACTTTCCACTTTCCACCATCCACGAATAGAAGCTCTCTACAACGAGGGCAGCTGCATACGAGAACATCGAAGCCTCGTCGTAGTCGCCATAGGCATGCAGAGAATCTACGCTGTATTTCTCCCACAGCCAACCATAAATCTCGTTCTTCTTTTGGAAGTACGGATTAAAATCCACCAGAATTGCGAGAGGTTCGCCTGGAACAGTCCAGCGACCTACTCTTATTTTCAGCCCTTGTTCTGTAGCCCCCTGCTGCCAATCGGCAAAGAGGGTGCTATCCTCCTTGAAATAAGGGCTTTCATGCTCTTTCCAAAAGTCAGGACCGATAAACACAATCTTATCCTGAAGTGCCTCCTGTAGGGTCTTGGCACGTGTCGAAAGGACTGTATAGATTCCCCCTACTTTGTTGCAGACTTCCCAACTTGACTCAAAGATGAAGTCTGGCATTAACTGCTTTTTTACCATCGTTTTACTATTAATAGGCTGCAAAGATACTTAATTATTTTTAAATTCCACAAAATAATCGCTAAAATTTTAAGGTAAATCATCCAAATAATGATATAGATTAGTATCTTTGTCAGCAATTAAGAAAATGGATTGAAAATGAAGCGGTTATTAATATTATCTATCGTTTTTCTCTCGTCGAATCTCTCGTTATTGGCGCAGAGCAATTGTGATATCTTTCGCGCGTACCTTATTAATAAACAATACGATGTATTTCTGAAGATCGATTTATGCGATGAAAGCATCGTGGTTCCAGGGCAGGATTTATACGGGTCGCTCCCTGGCTATTTTGGAAAGAGGACAAACAGTTTCTGCTGGGTCATTACGTCGGCAGAGGTGAACGGTAAGAAAGCGATGCTTACCATGATCAACGACTTTGGAAGCGAAGACCTCGTGGCATCGCTCACGCAAAAAAACGATTCCGTTTATATTCTGCGCCAAGAAGAAGGTAGTACGTTGAAGATGGCCCAAGGTGGAAAATGGCAGAAAATGCCTAAGACTCTCGAATTAAAACGAGAGAAGTCCAGGTAAAATCCACCATTAGGAAACTGGATTTATCCCTTTCTCTTGTTGTAATAGATGACACCACCGAGGATCACCAAAATAACAACTGCTATAATATCTAGTGTACCCATATATGGCGCAAAGGTACAAAAAGTTTCGCAAATACACTGCAATTTCAAGAAAAAACAATGGATATAAAAACTCTACTCAATAAAACCGACCGATTTGCGGCAAATGCAGGCTGTCAATTAACCGAAGTAGACGATCAGCATGCTGTGGCAGTAATGACCGTAACAGAGCAGCACCTTAATGGAGGGAATGTTTGTCAAGGTGGCGCACTGTTTACATTGGCTGACCTGGCGATTGCTGCGCTGATGAACAACAAGGGAGAACTCACATTCGGCATTTCTAACAGTATGATGTTCGTATCGAGTGCACGATTGGGCGATACGCTGAGGGCAGAAGCCATCAACGTGGCCGACCATCATAAGATTCCCGCAGTAGAGGTTAGAGTAACCAATCAGGAGGGTCGCCTTATCTGCCACGTTACCGGCATGGGCTACCGCAAGGGCATATCGATACCCAAATAACAAAATAATCCCTGCCAAGCGATGGTGCTCAGCAGGGATTCTTCTTCATTTAAGGCTCATTACAATCTGCCATCAATGTACTGATGACGGTAGAACAGACGGCAGGCAACTTCTATCATAGTATCGTGGGACATCTCGACCAACCTGACCTTATGACGACCTACTGCCGCAAACTGGTGGAATGTAACCCCAATATCGAGGGATGTGTCATTGCTTTCAAACCCAACTATTATCCAGACCGTGAATTATTTATCAATTACGTTCGTCGTAAGAAATATAATTCGCCGGAACTGATCACATTGGATGAATCGGTTAAAATCCCTTATACCCAGCATAAATGGTATAGTGAAACCATGAAGACAGGCCGTGCCACATGGCTTGACCCGGGAAAGGAGCATGAAAGCTATAAAACAGATCCTGTCATCACTTTCTGTATGCCTATTCTTGACAATAGCAAGGCATGTGTGGGAGTCATGGCCGTTGGATTGTCAATCGATCTGCTCTCGAACATCGTGCTGGAGAGCAAGCCGACGCCTAACAGCTATTGCATCATGCTCGACCAGGATGGCTCCTATCTTGTTCACCCTAACCACGAACTGCATGGACAGAAGGTGTTCAGACATCCCGACATTGCAGAAAGTCCATCTGCCACCGCAGCTGCCCAAGCCATGGTGAAAGGCAAGACTGGCAATGGGTCATTCGTCATGAATGACTTTACCTGGTACCTTTTCTATAAGCCATTCGTGCACACCAGTCTTCCCGGACACTCCACAAACACCCTGCGGTGGAGCATTGCCTCTGTCTATCCCAAATCGGACATCTTTGGTGAATATAACTATATGGTTCTCCATGTCTTGGGAATAGTCCTGGCTGCGCTTTTGGTATTCTACATCTTATGCCGTAAGGCCATTCGCAAACGGTTGAAACCATTGATATACCTTACCGAATCGGCAGAGCGTATTGCCAATGGTCACTACGACGAGACCATCCCTAATGTAAAGCGCGATGACGAAGTGGGTGTATTCTATAAACACTTCCAGGCGATGCAGCAGGCTTTGGCTGCTGATATCTCCAAACATGAGGAGCGGAAAGTAACACTGCGTGAGCGTAACAAAGAAATGCAAAAGATTCAAAAACAGATTCAGGAAGACGATCAGATCAAAAACACTTTCCTCCACAATATCACGAACATGATGGTTGCACCTGCAGAGTCAATCAATGACAGCGTTTTCACTCTCTGTGACAATTATAAGGACATAACCTTGCCTGAGGCCAATCAAGAGATAAACAATATCAGACAGCAAGGCGAGACAATCCTCGAGTTGCTCAGTGAAAAATTCAAAATCTCACCTAACGAGACAGGAAAGGAGGATAGCCATGAATAATAATGTACGTTCCTCTATTTCCAAACGACTCAGTCGTACCATTTTGCTGCTGGCAGTGCCACTCTTTGTGTTGTCGCTTGGCACCTTCTATCAATATGCGCATGAACTCCTTCACAAAGAAGCGATAGAGAGATCGAGCATTATTCTCAGCACTACCACGCAACAAGTCTGTAACTATCTCAGCAAGATAGAAATGGCAGCTAAATCAAATGTCTGGATGCTTGAGAATAATTTCACGCCAGATTCCCTGCCTGTCATATCTCACCGGATAGTGGAACTTAACGGAAGTGTACTCAGCTGCTCAGTGGCAGCAGAACCAAATACATTCCCCCAATATGGTGAGAATTTCTCGGTTTATTCTGTCGACGATGGTGACACTGTCCGCACTGAATTAGAGTCAGAATTCGAGTATTACGAAAAGAACTGGTATAAAAAGACCATACAAACTGGTGCCCCTTGCTGGATTAATCCATTCAGCGATTTCAACGAGGGTATCATTAATCAGAAATATGCTGTCGGCTCCTATTGCATCCCCTTGCGCCCACACGGAAACAGAATCGAGGGTGTCGTTTCCGTCGACTTCTCATTCGAAAAGCTGAGGGAGACCATTCTTGCCACCAATCATCCATATCCAAGTTCCTACTATATGATTGTAGGGCCTGGAGGCGGCTATCTGGTTCATCCTGACAACAATTTACCGTTCAAGAAAACGATCTTCACGGCAACGGATTCCGTGAAGCATTCCGACATCATAAAACTTGGTCGCGAGATGACAGCCGGCAAGCGTGGAATGATGCATGTTACTTTCGATGACGTGCTCTGCCATGTGAATTACATGCCTATCGCTGATACAAAATGGAGCATTGCCCTGGTTTGTCATGATGACGATGTATTGGCAGACTATAATTATCTTACCTTAGCCATGATCATCATTGTCATCGTCGGATTGGTCATCGTCGTCTGGATCACCCGAAAAGTTGTTCAACATAATATCGACCCACTTAATGAACTCTTAGAAGCTACAAAAAACATATCCGAAGGTAAGTATGACGCAATGATGCCCATAAGGATGTTATAGGAAAGCTTCAGAACGCTTTCCGCAACATGCAGGTGGCTATCGTCTCCAACCTGAGTGACATGGAGAATACGGAAGTTGAGATCAAGGAGGAAAACCTTGAACTGGAACGCATGTTGCCGATAGCCCGGGAAGCATCCAAAAGAAGGCAAAAGTTCATTCAGAACGTGTCGACCCATATATCCAGACCTATCAATATCATCAGCGGACTGACACTTGAGCTAAAAGATTTCATATCCAGGCGCAACAATCCTGCAGGACAAAAGGATTCGGGAAGCGAAAAGATCAACAATCTCATCCTGTCAATGAAACACCAGTCATCCCAGTTGCGCCGCAATATACTCATGCTCTATGACATTTCTGACAAGGGCAGCGCCAATACCTCACGCTATCTGAAAAATGATGTCTTGTCGTGTAACGAATTGGCGCGGGAATGTATCAAGCAAGCACTTACGGAATACCCGACAGTTGACATTCTTCTCGAAACAGATGTACCTAACACGCTGTTTATTAAGACAAACCGGCTTTACCTTTTGCGTACGGTCACCGAGGTGCTATACAATGCCGCAAAGTACTCCGACGGACAACATATCACATTGCGTGTTCAGCAAACGAACACGACAATACAATTCGTTATAGAGGACGTTGGTCCTGGCATACCGAAGGAATTTGAAGAGTTGGCCTTCCTTCCATTCACAAAAGTTGATGATTTATCAGAAGGTTTTGGCCTCGGTTTGCCACTAATCAAAGGGCACATGGAGAAGCTTGGAGGAATCGTTATTTATGACGATAGTTACAAGTATGGCTGTCGCCTCATTGTACAGGTTCCTCATAAGTAATTAATACCATAACAAATCCCTGCCAAGCTCAATCGCTTGGCAGGGATTCTTTTTTACTTTGGTTGCATGTCGGCGTACTCGCGGGCGACGTTGGGGATGCAAGGACAGGCCTTGTGGGGGTTAAGGTCGTGATGACCTACGATCACTGCGCGGGGGTAGCGCTTGTGCAGGTCTTCGAGCAACTGTCGCATCGCAACCTTCTGTGCCTCAGTACGCGTATCGGCAGGTCTGCCTCTGATATCAAGTCCACCCTCGTAGCAGATGCCTATCGAGTGGGCATTGTGGTTCTTGCAGTGGGCACCGACCATATATTCAGGACGGCCTGGCTCAATCGCTCCGTTACGACGGATTACGTAGTGGTAGCCGATGCCGAGGTGGAAACCTCGCTGGCGATGCCACGTATCGATCTGAGCGGCAGAACTCAGCTGGTCGGGCTTTACTGCAGAACAATGAATAACAATCAAGGTTATGCTGCGCATGCCTGTACAAAGAACGTTGACACTACCAGTGACCCTACAGCCACCAAGAACTTAATGACTTTACTTACGGTTGACTTACTGAACTTTACCAT
>CAJOGK010000025.1 GCA_905234145.1 uncultured Prevotella sp.
CTATTGCGAGGATTGTCTCAAAAAGAAAATTCTTAGCGGTTGGGATTGGGATTTCGACATATACGAATGTCTGATAGCCCTTTTACAGACACCAAAGGAGGCCAGAAAACTCATCAAGCGCATAGAAAGTGACGAGTATCTGGCAAAGGACTACAATGCTGAGCATCGGATGAAACTCATTCTTCGGCTGACTGAGAAAGCCGATGGCAAAGAGGCTGCCCAACGACTGATGATGAACAACCTTCACATAGAGGACTTCCGCCGCCAAGCCATCACAGAGGCTGTTGAGGCTAAGGATTTTGCCAAAGCATACCATTTGGGAGAAGACCTCGCCATGTGGATTATGATGATCTGGCTTCCTTCCTGGATTTGAATAAGATCGGCGTGCTGAGTTATGCCAGCGATATCGATGCCTTAGTGCGTCGCCGTCTGCTGAAGTTCCGTGATGTAAAGGATGAGGATGACTTCGATATTCCCAACGTCGTGATTCGCAGTCTGAAACATAACGAGGTGTATCAGTTGCCTCAGCGCAAAGGGCTGGACTGTGCTGCGATGTTCGAACTGCTCGACCAGTGGTTTGAGGATCTGAATGATGATGCCATCTCGCCCCATGCCCTTTGTGAAGAACTGCAACAGCTATTTGAGGATAATCCGCAGGTGGGCTTTGTGAAGCATCTGAAGGAGTATTATCTGAGCGATGAAGATGAGATGATGGTGGCCTTCTTTGCGCATCGGTTGGTGAACCGTGACGATGATGATATCCGCTTTAGCGATATCGAGGATTTGTATGACAGCAGAGCAGACTTTAACAATGCGAAGGGAAAACTGAGAACTGGGGAGCACAAGCTGCAAAACAAGAAGCTGATTGAGCATAAGTGTGTAGATGGGTTGGCTGATGTGACCAAATACAAACTGACGGAAGTGGCCAAGCGCGAACTGTTGGCAGAGATGAAGATTAATGAGGCTGAGGAGAAACTGGCCAACATGTTGGATGCCAGCAAACTAACGGAGAAACAGTTGTTCTTCCCCAAGGATATTCAGCGACAGGTAGAGGAGTTGGGTAGTTTCTTGCTGCCAGAGAATTATCAGAAGATTCAGGAGCGCATGAAAGAAAAGGGATTCCGTTATGGTTTCGCCTGTTTGTTCTATGGTTCGCTAGGTACCGGTAAGACAGAGACGGTTTATCAGTTGGCTAAGAAGACGGGCAGGAATATCATGGTAGTGGATGTACCCCAGCTAAAGAGCATGTGGGTAGGGCAGAGTGAGAAGAATGTGAAGGCACTCTTCGACCGCTATCGTGAACAGGTGAAAAAAGCCAAGTTGACACCTGTTTTATTATTTAATGAGGCTGATGCGATTATCGGCAGACGTAAGGATGGGGCTGTGAATGCGGTGGACAAGATGGAGAACTCGCTGCAGAACATCATCCTGCAGGAGATGGAACAACTCGATGGTATCATGATTGCCACCACGAATCTGCAACAGAACATGGATAAGGCGTTTGAGCGCCGATTCCTCTATAAGATCAAGTTCGACAAGCCTACAGAAGAGGCACGAGCCAACATCTGGCACTCGATGATTCCAGAACTCCGAGAGTTGGATGTGCACACCCTGGCCTCGAAGTACGATTTCAGTGGTGGGCAGATTGAGAATATCGCCCGCCATTATGCCATCGACACCATCCTGCATGGTCAGAGCGAGGATGTGCTCCCCATGCTGATCCGTCACTGCGACAATGAGCGCCTCGACGAGAAAAACGTGAAAAGGATAGGATTCTGAACTCATGAGTCATTCCATGAGGGAGGAAATTTTATGTGAAATGCTTGCGTAATTGGATTATTTTTATTATCTTTGCAAACACTAACAAAATGGAATTAATCATGATGAAGAAACTGCTCTGTGCTGTGTGCGCTGTGGGGGGCTGGATGATGGCCGAGGCGCAAATTCAAACAAATGCTGGCATTCAGTATCTGCAGGCTATGCAGAAGGATATGTCGACGGACTTTTATGATCTCGCGAATACCTATTTTCTGGCTGATTCGCTGGTATGCTTCGATGCCCAGAAGGGTGAGGGCCTGGTGCAGTGGAAACGCTACCGAATGTCGCCTAGACAGGCATTTAACCTGAATGGCTACTGGCCCGTAAGAATGCAGATGCTGGATTTTCCTGATGCTGCGTATGAGAACGACCCGGAACTGAAGATAAAAATAGAGTGGGTAAGTCCCAGAACGGCGAGGATCAGGATGCTGACAACGCCCGTAGAGCCAAAGACGTCGGATGCGGAGGATGTGATGTTTTGCGATGGATTTAAGGCAAAGAAAAGCTATATTGCCAACAAGTCGGAATATGGAAGCATTGAGATACAGCCGTACCCGTTTCGTATCATCATCAAGGACGCAAAGGGGAAGGTACTGACGCAGACGAGGCATAACATTGACAATGATTCGAGTCAGGTAAAGCTGTTGCCATTCTCGTTTATCAAGCGCGGCTCTGATAATTCGCGCAGTATCAACCCCGTATTCACACTGGCGCCAGGCGAAAGGATTTATGGTTGCGGAGAATCGTTTACGGCTTTAAATAAGGTGGGGCAGAAGGTACACCTGAGTGTGACTGACCCACAGGGACCTGAGACCGACGGACAGTATAAACCCGTACCCTTCTTCTTCTCGAATCGTGGTTATGGCATCTTTATGCACACGTCGGCTCCCGTAACCTGTGATTTCGGAGCTAGCTATATAGGTGCCGATCGCCTGTTTATGGCCGACGAGCAGATGGATTTCTTCATCTTCTTTGGCGAACCGAAGGATATTCTCTACGAATATACGGAGATTACTGGAAAATCGCCGATGCTTCCCCTCTGGAGCTTTGGTACATGGATGAGCCGAATTACCTACTTCTCGCAGCAGGAAGGACTGGAGATAGCCCGACAACTGAGGGCGCACAAGATTCCCAGCGACGTGATTCACTTTGATACAGGGTGGTTTGGCGTAGACTGGCAGTGCGATTACGAGTTTGCCAAGGATCGCTTTGAAAACCCCGTGAAGATGCTGAAACAATTGGCCAACGACGGCTTCCACACCTGCCTGTGGCAATTGCCTTACTTTACGCCAAAGAATCGTTTCTTCCAAGAGATTATCGATCGCAATCTGCACGTGAAGAACGCCACGGGAGGAATGCCCGTAGAAGATGCGATTCTCGACTTCTCGAACCCTGAAACCGTGAGCTGGTATCAGCAGAAGATAGAGGGGCTGATGAAGCAGGGAGTAAGCACCATCAAGTGCGATTTTGGTGAGGCTGCACCCTATAACGGCTTCTATCACAGCGGCAAGGGCGGTCTGTATGAGCACAACCTCTATCCCCTGCGCTATAACAAGGCTCTTTGGGAGCAGGTAGAGCGCTCGCATCCGGGTGAGGGTATCATCTGGGCACGCTCGGCCTGGGCTGGCAGTCAGCGTTACGCCCTGCACTGGGGTGGCGATGCAGCTACTACCAACACTGGATTGTTGGGCGACTTAAGAGGTGGACTAAGCTTCGGATTGAGCGGCTTCTCGTTCTGGAGTCATGATATGGGTGGCTTCGTAACGGCTTCGCCAGAGGATATCTATCGCCGCTGGTTGCCTTTCGGATTCCTTAGTTCTCATACTCGTGCGCATGGCGCGCCTCCTACCGAACCTTGGCTGATTTCGGAGAGTTTTACCGATGCTTTCCGGGCGTGTGCTGAGATGAAGTACAAACTGATGCCTTATGTATATGCGCAGGCTAAGGACTGTACAGAGCGTGGCTTGCCAATGGTAAGGGCACTGCTAGTGGAATTTCCGCACGATCCAGGTGCTTGGCTGGTAGAGGATGAATATATGTTTGGCTCACAGATGCTGGTGGCTCCGTTACTGGAGAGTGGCTCTGAGCGTATGGTATATCTGCCGAAGGGTAAGTGGATAGACTATCAGATCGGAGCGGTTTATGAGGGTGGCTATCAGACCATCAAGGCGGGCGAGATTCCAGCTGTGATTCTGGTGAAAGACGGGTCGCTGATACCACATGCACCCTTGGCACAAAGGACTGATCAAATAGACTGGAACAAGCTGGAACTGAAAGCCTATAAAGCAGACGCAAAAACCTGCGAAGGACTGATATTTAAGCCCGGAGATAGCGAAATAAAGCGGATAAAGCAATAAATATGGTTAATTACTCTTAAAAATGGCGTGCAATTGTTACAACGTATCGATATTTTTTGTACTTTTGCACGCTTTTTCAGAGTAACAAGACAAATATGAGGCAATTAAAGATTCAAAAAAGTATTACCAATCGATCGAGTGAAGCACTTGATAAGTACCTTGTAGAGATTGGTCGTCAGCCACTTGTCACTATTGATGAAGAGATTGAGTTGGCCCAGGCTATCCGTAAGGGTGGGCCTGAGGGCGAGAGAGCTAAGGAGCGACTGGTTACTGCAAACCTGCGCTTCGTAGTGTCTGTGGCCAAGCAATATCAGCATCAGGGACTGACACTGACCGACCTGATTGACGAAGGAAACATCGGACTGGTAAAAGCTGCTGAGAAATTTGACGAAACGCGTGGATTCAAATTTATCTCTTATGCCGTATGGTGGATTCGCCAGAGCATTCTGCAGGCCATCGCAGAGCAGAGCCGTATCGTACGTCTGCCGCTGAACCAAAGTGGAGCACTGAGCAAGATTAATCAGGAGATAAACCGTTTTGAGCAGATTCATCAGCGCCGCCCCTCTGTGACAGAGTTGGCTGAATTGACGAATATCGAGGAGTCGAAGATTGAACAGACAGCAAAGGCAGATAGTCATCACATGAGTATCGACGCACCTTTTGGTGAGGATGATGATAACTCGATGGCCGACCTGCTGAGTTCGGGCGACGATTCGCGAACAGACAAGCACGTGGATTACGAGTCGCTGACATCTGATTTGGATAATGTACTGCGCAACGTACTGAAAGACCGTGAGCTGAAGATTGTAAAGGAGTGCTTCGGTATCGGTTGCCAGGAGCGTGGCTTAGAAGAGATTGGCGCTGAGATGGGACTGACCCGTGAGCGCGTTCGCCAGATTCGCGAAAAGAGTATTGCTAAGTTGCACGATAGCGGCTATTCCCGCATCCTGATGAAGTACCTCGGTTAGAAAATTTATCCCCGCTATTTGGCGGGGATTTTTGTTATGGGTAAATCTACTATGAAGCGCGCACCGTTTGTGTAGCTCTTATCGAAGGCGACGGTACCGCCTAACTGCTCTGCCAACTTACGGCTGAGCGGCAAGCCAAGACCAATACCCTCCTTGAAATTGTCGAGCTTTACAAAGCGTTCGAAAATGTGCTCTGCTTCCTCGACAGGAATACCGCAACCTGTATCTTCAACGATGATACTGAGTATCTGATCGTCTCTGCTGGCGCTGAGGGTAATGGAGCCCTTTGTAGTGTACTTTGCCGCATTCTCAAGCAGACAGTTGATGATACGCGTAAACATATTGGCATTGGTGAGGATGGTGAAATCGTCGGAAAGCGACGTCTGATAATTCAGTTTAACACCTTCTTGTACTACCGATTCATAGTCTTCCAGCTTTTCGCGCAGAGCCTTGTTTACTTCAAGTTCATCATTGCGACTCATCATGTGGGTAGACTCGATAAGCGACAATCCGATAATCTCGTCGAGCAGAGTCGTAACATGATGGGCATTGGTCTGTATCATCCCGGCCATGTGCTGGCGTTCCTCTACGCTATCGGTTAGTTCCGGATCGGCAATCACCTGCGAGAATCCGCTGATAATATTAAGTGGCGTGCGGATTTCGTGACTGATATTGCGGATGAAGGCTGCCTTCATGTTTTCCGACTCCATCGCACGGTTATAGGCCTTCTGGAGCTCTTTCAGGTGGCGGCGACGGGTTTGCACAATATAGACAAGTGCTATGATCAGCAAGCTAAGCAGCAAGATAATGGCAGAAAGACCAATCAACTTATATCGCGCTTCTTCCACCTTTGATTCGTAGAGACTGATCTCATCGCGGATGCCTTGCATACTGTTGATGATGATGACATTGTCGATAGAATCGCTCACGGCAGCAGATTTCTTCAATGCCTTATAGGCATCTTCCCATCTGCCTGAACGCTCGTAGAGCAAGGGGATGACATCAACACCTTCATCGCCAAGTTCCTTACGAGCCATCGCCACTGCCTTGTCGACTTCACCTGTGCAGGCCAGATAATATACCTCCATAGAGCGACCATGAACAGAAGAGTAACCCTTTGCCAAACCTTCCTTATACGCCTTGTAACCCTCAAGGAAGCGATCGAAGTCGCCACGGTTATAATAGCTCAGCGAATGGCGCGTTTCAATATCAAACAAGCGCTCCTGGGAGTATTTGGCGGCTATCTCTTTGGCGATTTCCAAAAGAGAATCAGCTTCTTCGGCACTATCATCAAGCGCCACATTTACGATATTCAAATAAATAGGGGGCATGCTCGAAATATAGCCATATTTCTTCATGAGGTCGAGCACTTCGAACCAATTCTGCTTGGCCTCTTCACCATTGCCGCAATAGCGGTTGATGTGGCCTAGCAGGTTTTTAGCCATATACATTTCGGATTCGAGATTCTTCTCGCGCAACTCTTTGGATATGGTGAGGGCGCATTTATAGGCCTCGTAGATGTGTTGCTGATTCATCAGGAATACCACCTCATTGCAGCGCTGGGTGTAATAGCCGTGCATATCGTTCTTCTTCAGCAAGAATGCCTGGAGGGCTTTCAGCGCAGGGTAGAAACGGGCACTGTCGCCATCATTGAAGGCGTGACTCATGCTGTCGCGCAAGGCTTGAAACTCCTTGCTCTTCAGATACAGTGGACTATATTCTCCTGCAGCATAGCAGAAGCAGATATAGAAAGTCAGGGGTAATAGAAGTATTACTCTTTTCATTAGATTGTATTGGATTGATTTCTTTTCTTTGCCTACAAAAGTAAATATTTTCCAGAATAAAAAGAAATTTTTAAGCAATTTTTTGTATTTCTAGGCGAAAAAATGTATTTTTGTCGGCGTGAAGATAGAACCGATAGCATATTTTGAGTCGCCTTTGAAGTCGAAATTCGGCATTCCGAGGCAAAGTGGACTGGTATGTGAGTTGACGGGTCGTATCGTTTTCGAACCTGCTTACAGGCAGATGGATGCTGTTCGCGGTCTAGAAGATTTTGATTATCTGTGGCTGATATGGGAATTTTCTAAGAACAGCGATGCGAAGAAAAGTCTGACTGTTCGTCCGCCACGATTGGGGGGCAATGTAAGAATGGGTGTGTTTGCCACGCGTTCGCCTTTCCGTCCGAATAACTTGGGACTGTCGTGTGTCAGAATAGAGCGGATAGAGCATGATGCGCACCTTGGACCAGTGATTCATGTGCTGGGAGCCGACTTGATGGATGGTACACCTATCTATGATATCAAACCCTATGTGGCCTATGCTGATGCCCACCCTGAGGCAAGGAGTGGATTTGTAGACCAAACGGCATGGGAACCGCTGGAAGTGGTGATACCGGAAGATTTCTTGAAGTTGATACCTCAAGAGGCGCATGGTGCACTGAAAGCGACCTTG
Source organism: uncultured Prevotella sp. (assembly GCA_905234145.1). Lineage (GTDB taxonomy): Bacteria > Bacteroidota > Bacteroidia > Bacteroidales > Bacteroidaceae > Prevotella. The sequence continues at coordinate 7,595 of CAJOGK010000025.1, forward strand.
GCACAAGATCCTCGCCCTCGCTATCATGACGATGCAGAGCGTGTGTACGGGATGCCATTTATGAATTGGGACATCCGATTTAAAGTGGCAGATAAGGTATTAACGGTAGTGTCTGTTATTGCTGGAAAGTAACGCTAACGTGCTGATAGCCAAGGGCACGCATGATGTCGTGCATCTGTTGACTGGCATTGGCCTTGGCAGCTTGCAAATTCTCTTTCGTCATGCTGTGATGCAGCATCTGGCGATAGGCTTTTTGGTAAAGCGCATCGCGATCAGCTGGCTTCCAAGAGCCTCGTTCGTAAAATGATTTTGTACGTGCCTCGTCGATAAACTCCTTATCAAGCAGCTCAATCTTAGGGAGGGTGAGAGTGATGGAATCACCACTCGTTTGAATCCAATTATCGCCAACATGATGCATGTTGACACCCAAACGAAGAGTACCGTAATAGATGCGAACCAGTTCATCGTCGGAGAAAATACCCTTTCTGATGGTATCTACGATTTCTTCTGTGCTCACTGAGAGAAACTCCCATTCACCAATGGCCTTCATGCTTTGAATCTGTGTGGGAGTAAGGTCGATTTTATCGCTAGTGCCAAAATCGATGTAACTGTTTTTCGTTTCGCCACGCAACCAGAAGAAACCAGCTATGAGTAGCACGACGATGGCTGCTCCTATACCTATTTTAATATATGTAAGTATCTTCATAAGCTTAATCCTCGATCTTCAATAGTTTCTGAATGTCCTGGGGCCCATAGGTCTTGCGGAAGGCAATGATAATATTCTCTTCTTTATAGCCCATCTCTACCAGCATGGGTACCAGAACCTTAGTGGCATTAGCCTGAGCAGACTCGATGATGCCCATCTTGGGAATGCCATCGATAATGGCTGCACGACCCTGTTGCTGATAGTTGGAGAGCTCTTCGTCGGAGAAGTTGGAACGTGTAAGACCTACATATTGGCGAACGTTTTTCTGGTCGATCTTTGAACTCGTCATCGTTACTTGAGGGTCGGGTAGGAGAATGGTGATTTTGTCGCCATCGCGCTCGACATTCTCCTCGGAGAACTTGCTGAAATCGATATATGCCTTCAGTTTGGCATCGATGGGAATCGCAACCTTCCTATCGCCCATCGGCACTTTGATGTTAAACTCCTTCTGCAGCAGTGAGCCCTTAAGACGAAGGGCATCATCGTGGGTTACAATCTTGTGGACACGATACTCTGCGGTATAAAGCTTTGAGCATTTCTGAACCTGCATGATGAGCATGGGTAAAGAGTCGACAGCCTGATATGCGGGTGCTGGCTCTGCTTCGTCATCGCTCTGGAGATGCCAATCGCAGAAATAAAAGCCCAGAAAGATGGCGGCTACAACAATCAATAATCCTGCAGTTTTCTTCATAACACAACTAATTTATCGGCAAAGTTAGCAAAAAAACGGCATTTCATTCACGATTCTCTTATTTTTTAACTATCTTTGCGACAAAAATAGCGAAGATTATGAATAAAACCCAAGCACTTGCCCTAGTATTAATGGGGTTACTGACTGTAAATTGCGGTCAGAAGAAGAAAAACGATGATATCATTGTGAAGAAGGTAGAAACCCCAAAGCCACAGGATCCTATCAGTATGCAGGATTATACCGATACAAAGGATATCGTTTGGTTGGGCAAGGACTATCAGGTAGAGGTAAGGCGCGAGCCCGATAACACACTTCCGATGGTGAAGGATGAGGACGGACAGGAGTTTGTGGATAATCACATCGTGCTGCGCGTGATTCGCAGTGATGGCAGTGAATTTGTAAATCGTACTTTTACAAAGGCTGCTTTCGAGTCGCATTTGGATGAAGACTATCGCAATACGGGTATTCTTGAGGGTCTGGTGTTTGATAAGGTAGAGGGCTCACAACTGATTTTTGCGGCTAGTGTGTGTCATCCGCAAACGGATGAGTATGTGCCCTTTGTGGTGACGTTGAGTAAAATGGGTGATTTGGGTATTCGCTTAGATACGCAAATGGATACCAATGGCGAAACGGAACAAGAGCAAAAGGAGCAATAGCAGAATTCTTAGAAATCAAAGTTTTTCCAGCAATCGCTAAACTCCTGCATATTGTTAAAGATGAGGTTAGCGCCCGCAGCCAGTAATTCGTTATTGGCTAAGGGACCTGTGTTTACGGCGATGGTAAAAATCTGGGCTCTTGCACCAGCGCGTACACCAAGCGGCGCATTTTCTACGACGATGGCCTCCCAAGGTTCTAAGTTGCCTGCTTTCTTTAAGCCCATTAGATAAGGGTCGGGATTAGGTTTGCCACGTGTCACATCGTAGGCGGTAGTGATGTGGGCTTCGTCGACGTATGCACCAAAATCTTTCAGAATGCGATTGATAAGCGGGCGCTGACCACTGCCTGTTACCACACCACAAGCAATATCGCAGGCTTTGATCTGTGACATGAGATCGAGGATGCCTGGCATGATGGGGGCTTCGGGCAATGAATGGAAAGTTTGCGACTTGACATCGTACATGCGTTGTGCCTCAGCTTCATCAATCTCGCGATGCTGTTGTTGCAATACCATCTGGCGGATGGTGTCCACACCTCGGGCGCCCTCGGTGGCATAGGCATCATCAGCGGTCATGAACACACCAAACTTTGCCATCGACTCTTGCCAGGCAATCGCATGATTGGGCATGGAGTCGTAGAGCACACCGTCCATGTCAAAGAGCACGGCTTTGGGGCGCAGTGCCTCAAAGCCGTGTTCTTCTAGGTATTTTTTTATCGCAAGTTTATACATTATTCCTTTGCGAGTCTTTCCTGAATCGCTTTGCTCTCTGCCTCGTAGCCAGGCTTGTTGAGCAGGGCAAACATATTCTTCTTGTAAGCCTCTACGCCAGGCTGGTTGAAAGGATTTACACCCAGCAGATTGCCGCTGATGCCACAAGCAATCTCGAAGAAATAGATAAGCTGACCAAGATACTGCTCGTTTAGGCGAGGCATGGTGATACGGATATTGGGCACGCCACCATCAACGTGAGCCAGACGTGTACCAAGCTCTGCCATCTTGTTAACCTCATCCACACGCTTGCCAGCGAGGAAGTTCAGACCATCGAGATTCTCCTCATCCTCTGGGAAGAGCAACTTCTTCTCAGGCTCCTCAATGCTGATTACGGTCTCGAAGATGGTACGCTCACCATCCTGAATCCACTGACCCATAGAGTGCAGATCGGTTGTGAAATCGACGCTTGCAGGGAAGATACCCTTCTTGTCCTTACCCTCGCTCTCACCATAAAGCTGCTTCCACCACTCACTCATGAAGTGAAGCTTAGGCTGGTAGTTCACCATGATCTCAATCTTCTTACCGCTCTGGTACAGACCATTACGGAGGGCAGCATACTGTGCAGCAGGATTCTCAGCGAAAGGAACATCCTTACCACAAGCCTTCTCCATCTCCTGAGCACCAGCTACAAGGGCCTTTATATCGAAACCTGCACAAGCGATAGGCAGCAAACCTACAGGGGTGAGTACTGAGAAACGTCCACCTACGTTATCGGGAATGATAAATGAGGTGTAACCCTCCTTATCAGCACAAGTGCGTGCTGCACCACGCTTCGCATCGGTAACAGCTACAATCACCTTCTTAGCCTCTTCCTTGCCACGCTGAGCCTCGCACTGCTTCTTCAGCAGACGGAAGGTAAGGGCGGTTTCGGTAGTGGTACCACTCTTAGAAATGTTGATGACACCAAACTTCTTGTCTTTCAGGTAGGTAGTCATCTCGAAGAGATAATCTTCACCGATGTTGTTACCTGCAAAGAGGATGGTAGGATTCTTCTTATCCTGTACCAGCCATGCAAAACTGTTGCTGAGGGCCTCGATAACGGCACGGGCGCCCAGATAAGAGCCTCCGATACCAGCAACGACGATAGCCTCGCAATTCTCGCGAAGCACATTGGCACATGCCTGCAACTCATCGAGGAAAGCAGGTGTGATACTTGATGGCAGATGGAGCCATCCTAGGAAATCGTTACCAGGGCAAGTTCCCTCTTCAAGAGCCTTCTGAGCTTCTTTTACTTTGGGCTCGAAAGCCTCTACTGCGCCAGCCTGTAAAAAACAAGCAGCCTTTGTGATGTCAAGTTTAATGTTACTCATAAAAATTTGTTTTATAAATGTTTGTTAGTTTGTTAATCTATCTAAAAGAATCTGTTAGTAGCTTTATCTCAATCTGTGGCGCAATGCGCTCATAGAGAATGTTGTATACAGCATCGAGTATGGGCATGTTTACGTGATAGTGACGATTAATCTCCTTCATACACTTGGTGCCAAAGTAGCCTTCTGCAATCATCTCCATCTCTATCTGGGCAGACTTTACGCTGTAACCTTTACCAATCATGGTTCCGAAGGTGCGGTTACGCGAGAAGTTACTATAACCAGTAACCAACAAGTCGCCTAAGTAAACACTATCGTATGCATTGCGCTCGATGGGGTAGACAGCTGTGAGGAAGCGGTTCATCTCTTGTACGGCATTGGCCATCAGTACAGCCTGGAAGTTATCGCCATATTTCAGTCCGCTACAGATACCAGCAGCGATGGCGTACACATTCTTCAGTACTGATGAATACTCGATACCCATCACGTCGCTCGCAGTCTTGGTCTTGATATATTCGCTGGAGAGCACATTACAGAAAGCCTGTGCCTTCTCGCGATCGCTACAGCCCACGGTGAGGTATGACAATCGCTCCAGTGCTACCTCCTCAGCATGTGAGGGGCCACCGATGCAAGCGATATTCTCGTAAGGCACATCGTAAACCTGATGGAAGTATTCTGAGCATACGAGGTTCTCATCGGGTACGATGCCCTTGATAGCAGTCAAAATGAATTTGTCGCGTATGCGAGTCTTTAGTTTTTTAAGGTGACTTTTCAGATAGGGCGATGGTGTGACGAATACCAGCGTGTCGTATTGTTGGATGATACGATTGATGTCGTTATCGAAATAGATTTCGTTGACATCAAAATGTACACTAGTAAGATAGGCAGGGTTATGGCCCAGACGACGGAAATCGTCGATTCTGTCGTCGCGACGCATGTACCAGCCAATGTGGTGGGTGTGACCTACCACAATCTTGGCTATTGCTGTTGCCCAGCTTCCACCACCGATAATCGCTATCTTACCACAATCGTACATGGTTCATTGAACATTGACCATTAGACTTGCGCCTTTTCGATCCAGGCAGCAACTTCGTCTACTGAAGGCTTCTGAAGTTCGAGTTTGTACTTCTTGAAAATCTCACCAATCTTCTGCTGGAGGCCTTGGGGTTTCTCGTCCTTGATGTTTGTAATCAGATTGAAACCAGCCTTGCGGAGTACAGGAACAATGTCCTCGGGTACACCAATCTCTGCCCACTCGGCTACTGACGACTGAGGAATCTTCTTCTCAGGCTTCATCTGTGGGAACAGCATCACCTCGCCAATAGCGAACTTACCAGTCATCAGCATGACCAGACGGTCGATACCGATTCCAATACCGAATGTAGGAGGCATACCATACTGCAGTGCACGCAGGAAATCGTGATCGATAATCATAGCCTCGTCGTCGCCCTTATCAGCAAGCTTCATCTGTTCGATGAATCGCTCCTCCTGATCGATAGGATCGTTGAGCTCAGAGTATGCATTGGCCAGCTCCTTACCATTGACCATCAGCTCGAAACGCTCTGTGAGTCCGGGCTTAGAGCGGTGCATCTTGGTAAGTGGTGACATCTCAACAGGATAGTCGGTAATGAAGGTTGGCTGGATGAAGGTGCCCTCGCAGAACTCACCAAAGAGCTCGTCGATGAGTTTACCCTTACCCATGGTCTCATCTACGTCCATGCCCTTAGAGAGGCAGAACGCACGTATCTCGTCCTCGGTCTTGCCATCGCAATCGAAACCTGTCTTCTCCTTGATAGCATCGAGGATTGGTAGGCGACGGAATGGAGCCTTGAACGAGATGATGTTGCCATCGATCTCAACCTCGGGCTTGCCGTTAACGGCTGTACAGATCTCCTCGAGCATCTTCTCTGTGAAGGTCATACCCCACAGGAGATCCTTATAGCTGACATAGAGTTCCATGCAGGTGAACTCTGGGTTGTGGGTCTTGTCCATACCCTCGTTGCGGAAGTTCTTACCCATCTCGTAAACACCCTCGAAACCACCAACAATCAGGCGCTTTAGGTAGAGCTCGGTAGCGATACGCATGTACATATCCTGATTCAGGGCATTGAAGTGGGTGATGAATGGGCGGGCTGATGCACCACCTGCGATGGTCTGCAGGATAGGTGTGTCTACCTCAGTATATCCAGCATTGTCGAGAATGCGGCGCATGGTGCGGATGATAGTTGCACGCTTCAGGAAGGTATCCTTAACACCAGCATTAACCACCAGGTCAACATAGCGCTGACGATAACGCAACTCAGGATCGTCGAAAGCATCGTACACCTTACCGTCGGCATCGGTCTTCACCACAGGCAGTGGCTTCAGACTCTTGCTCAGTAATGTCAGCTCCAGCACGTGGACGCTAATCTCACCAGTCTTCGTGCGGAATACGTAACCCTTCACGCCAATGAAGTCGCCCAGGTCGAGGAGTTTCTTAAATACTATATTATAAAGGTCCTTATTCTCGTCAGGACAGATAGCGTCGCGCTGCACATAAACCTGGATACGGCCCTTAGAGTCCTGCAGCTTGGCAAAGGCAGCCTTACCCATGATGCTCTTGCTCATGATTCGGCCTGCGATGCTTACCATGCGACTGTTTTCAGGTGTTGCCGTCTCGCGTACATCGTTACCTTCCTCGTCCTTGCCAATGACGGGCAGGTCCTCGAAATTCTCGATAATATCGGTGCTCCATGCGTTTACGGGATACTCTGCGGCTGGGTAGGGGTTAATGCCCATCTTGCGCAGTTCGTCGAGCGACTGTCGACGTAAGATTTCTTGTTCACTTAGTTCTAAAACGTTCATCTTTTTCTAATCAATATTGACTTTTATGGCTGCAAAGTTACGAAATTCTTGCGAAAAATGCAAAGATAGGGTAAATAATTGCAAAAAAAAACATAAAGATTTGTTTGAAAATTTGCGACAACAAACGAACTATTGACACATATATGGAACAACCTATTATAAAGAAAAGAGTCGTTGGTGTAGACATCAGTCTTGAGTATACCACCTATGCTATCGTAGACGTTAGAGGTGATATTGTGGCTCAGGAGCGTTTCTCTACCCAAGATTATCCTGATATTAATCAATTCATCGCTGTTTTGTGCGATCGTATTATTGATCTCGTGGAGCAGAATGGTGGTTATGAGAGCATCCGTTCTGTAGGTGTCAGTGCGCCCAGCAGCAATTTTGCTACAGGTTGCATGGAGAATTCTCCCAACATGCCTTGGAAGGGTATCATCCCCATAGCAGCGATGATGCGCGACCGCTTAGGTCTGGCTGTAGCCTTGGCGAATAATGCCACAGTGATTGCGCTTGGCGAGCACGCCTTTGGTTGTGCCCACGGCATGCGCGACTTTGTGGTAATTACCCTTGGATCGGGTATGGGTAGTTGTTTGTTCTCAAACGGTATGGTGCATAAGGGTTTGGACGGCTATGCTGGCGAGATAGGTCACACGTGTGTGGTGATTAATGGTCGTGAGTGTGGTTGTGGTAATAAAGGTTGTCTTGAATCTTATACAGCAGCAAAGGGTATCGTGCTCACCGCTAAAGAAGTTCTGGCAGAAACAGATAAGCCATCGTTGATGCGCGATGCGGAAAAGCTCACCCCGAAAACCATTGCAGAGTTCTGCAAACAAGGTGATGAACTCGCTATCGAAGTTTATCGTCGTACGGGTGAGATGCTGGGCATTGGCTTGGCGAATTATGCCTCGATTATCAATCCTGAGGCTTTTATCCTTACGGGTGGTATCTCCAAGGCAGGGCAGTGGTTGCTTGAACCTGCAAAGGAAGCTTTCGAGCGCCATGTGTTCCATAATACCAGGGGAAAAGTAAAACTTCTGGTTTCCGACCTTGAGAGTCGCGACATTCTGGGTGCCAGCGTATTGGCATGGGAAGTAAGAGAATATTCATTATTTAAATAACTAACTAGCAAATATGGAACAATATCCAATTAAAACAAAGGTTGTCGGAGTTGATATAAGTAACGAGCGAACAACGTATGCAATTGTAGATATACGTGGTAATATTCTGGCAGAGGATTCGTTGATAACATCCGATTATCCCGATGTGAATGCTTTCGTAACAGCATTGAGTGAACATATTGTGATGCTTGTTGAGGCTAATGGTGGCTACGAAACCATTCGTTCTATTGGTGTAAGCTCGCCAAGTGCCAATTCTGTATCAGGTTGTGTGGAAAATGCAGCCAATCTCCCTTGGAAAGGTATTGTGCCACTGGCAGCGATGCTTCGCGATCGCCTCGGCTTGGCTGTAGCCCTTTCCAACGATGCACATGTAACGGCCTTGGGTGAGTACACTTTTGGTAGTGCGCATGGTATGAATAATTTCATTATCATCAGTCTGGGTGTTGGTATAGGCAGTTGTTTCTTTTCTAGAGGCAGTGAGCACCAAGGCCATCTGGGCTTTGCTGGAGAGTTTGGTCACACTTGTGTCGTCATTGGTGGTCGCCAGTGTGGTTGTGGCCATCAAGGTTGTCTTGAGTCTTATGTAGGTGCAAATGGTATTGTTCGCACAGCTCAGGAACTTCTGGCAGAATCCGATGCGCCCTCATTGTTGCGGGGTTTAGACCGTATTTCGCCTCGTATCATCTCAGAGTGTTGCGACAAGGGCGATAAGATTGCCATTGAGGTATATCAGCGTACTGGTCACATGCTGGGATTGGGCTTGGCCAACTATGCTTCTGTTGTTGACCCCGAGGCCATTATCTTTACGGGTGGTATCTCGCATGCTGGTAATTGGTTGCTCGATCCTGTCTATGAATCATTTGAGGAGCATGTGTTTGGCAATCTGAAGGGTAAGGTGAAACTTCTCACCTCAAAACTCGATGACCGTGAGCGCGATGTGCTTGGTGCCAGTGCTTTGGCTTGGAGTGTACCCGAATACTCATTATTCAAGTAAACAATGGATGTACGTAAAATAAAAGAGATTATCAACAGCAAACCTAACTTGAGTACCGCCCTCGGTATGGAGTTCATCTCCACGCCAGAGAACGATACTTGTATGGCCCGCATGAGGGTTGACGAGCGTAATCGTCAGCCTTTTGGCTTTCTCAGTGGGGGAGCTTCGTTGGCCTTGGCTGAGAATGTAGCGGGGGTGGGCTCTTCTGCCCTTTGTCCTGGCTGTGCTTGTGTAGGTATCGAGGTCAGCGGTAGTCATGTAAAAGCTGTTGGCGAGGGCGACACCGTTACAGCCTATGCGCAATTGCTGCATAAAGGTACTACGCTCCATGTTTGGAATGTCGATATCAAGGATTCCTCTGGTGAGCTTATCTCTAACGTACGTGTTACCAATTATGTGATAAAGCAAAAGAAATAATGTCTGCATCATCCTTTGCCATCTATCGTTTGCCCCACACCGATGTGGCGACGTTTATCCAGCAGACGGAGGGTGCGCCTGCTGAACTCCACTCCTGCACGGAACTTAACGGCAGGAGCGGTTTCGTTGTAGCCCCTTTCGAAGTGACTGATGAACAGCCTCTTCTGCTGATTCGTCCTGATGTGGTGCGCCAGATACCTGTAAGCGATGTAGCGTCGCTGCTATCCTTTGAGGCGCCAACTTTCAGTCCCCATGCCTCTAAAGCAACGAAATCCACTTATGCCATCGATTTCGCCAACTATCATTCTCAACTCCAGTTGGGTACGTTTCGTAAGATTGTGCTGGCGCGCTGTGTCGATGAGTCGTCAGATGCGGCCATCAATCCTTTGACGCTTTTCCGTAGGGCATGCGATCTCTATCCCCGCATGTTTATCTCGCTCGTTTCAACTCCTCGAAGTGGCATTTGGCTTACTGCTACACCCGAGATATTACTTCAGGGCATTAACCACCAGTGGCGGACCATCGCCCTTGCCGGTACCATGAAACTCGAAGGCGAAGGTCTTCTGGGCGAGGGTGAGAGTACGAGTTGGAGTATCAAGAATATTAAGGAACAGCGCTACGTGAGTACCTATATTACGGAGTGTTTGGAACAATACACAAGTGATTTCCGTGAAGAAGGACCCACCACAGTCCGTGCAGCTGATTTGGTGCATCTGCGTAGCGATTTTACGTTTACTTTGCCCGATCATCAGCATATTGGCGATTTGTTGCAGACGCTTCATCCCACACCTGCTGTTTGTGGACTCCCCAAGCGCGACGCCTTCAAGTTTATTACTCACAATGAGCACACGCCCCGTCGCTATTATAGTGGTTTTATGGGTATGCTCAATCCCGATGGCGATACCCATCTTTATGTTTCGCTGCGTTGTATGAATATCGAGGGCAACTATTATCACCTCTATGCTGGTGGTGGTTTGCTGAAGGATAGTGTGATGGAACAAGAGTGGCAAGAAACCGAGGCCAAACTTCAAACCATGCGAAGATGTTTAGCAATAAAGAAAATGTAAATATACTCACGGCTCTGCTGGTGGCCCATGGCATTCGTCATGCTGTGGTGTGCCCTGGTAGTCGTAATTCCCCTATCGTGCATAATCTCCATGCCTGTGCCGATATCCAGTGTTATCCCGTTACCGATGAGCGCAGTGCAGCCTTTTATGCCTTGGGCATGTGTCAGGCTTTAAAGCAACCCGTCGTGGTGTGTGTTACTAGTGGTACTGCTTTGTTGAATGTTGCGCCTGCTGTTGCCGAGGCTTATTATCAGCATCTTACCCTGATTGTGATTTCTGCCGATCGTCCTCCTCAGTGGATTGATCAGCTCGATGGTCAGACGTTGCCTCAGCCCGATGCTTTGGGTCGCTTCGTGCTTAAGGCTGTATCGCTTCCAGAACCTCACGATGCTGATACACGTTGGTATTGCAATCGTTTAGTAAACGAAGTTCTGATGACCCGTCGTGGTCCTGTGCATATTAATGTGCCTATTACGGAGCCTCTTTTCGATTATAGTGTAGATCAGTTGCCCAATGAGCGCAAGATAGAATTCAAGCCTGCTGATATGTCACCAGCTACCCTGAGTCATATCTCTCGTATGTTCTTGCAGGCCAAGCGCCCCATGCTGGTTAGTGGTCAACCCATGAATCCGTTGATGGATGAAGCCGTCATACTCGTGGGCGATGACGAAGCCTATATCCCTGATTTCGTACTTTACATCGGAGGCTCTATTGTGAGCAAGCGCCTGAAGCGATTCTTACGGAAGGCTAAGGAAACCTGGGTAGTTAATGAAACGGGCGAGGTGGCTGATACCTTTATGAATCTTACCCATGTTTTTCAGGGCGATACTGAAGCTGTGGCCGATCATATCCGTTTTATGCTGGTAATGGAGCCCCATCCCTTTGTGCAGCAGTGGGATGCTTTGCTCAGTCGTATTCGTCAGAAAGCGGAGGCGTATGAGCCTGCATATTCGCAGATGGCTGCTGTGAAATATTTCGAGAGCCGAGTGGGCGATGCCATCGTGCATTATGCCAACAGCACGGCCATTCGTCTGGCTAATAGTTTTGCCCATCATCCCGTATGGTGCAATCGTGGTGTGAATGGCATCGAGGGTTCACTTTCTACAGCAGCAGGCTTCTCTGTTGTGGCTGATCGAAATGTATATTGCGTCATAGGCGACCTTAGTTTCTTCTACGATCAGAATGCGTTGTGGAATCAGAATCTCGATGGTCGTTTGCGTATCCTGCTTATCAATAATGGTTGTGGCGGTATCTTCCACATGTTGCCCGGTTTGGAACAGAGCCCTGCGCGTGAGGCTTATGTTGCAGCCCAGCATCACGCCTCAGCTGAGGGTATTTGCCAGCAAAACGATGTCGTATATCTTTCTGCCAGCGATATGCCGCAACTCAAGGCAGGCATCGACACCTTATTTAATATAGATAGCAATCGCCCTGTTCTCCTTGAGGTGATGACCGATCCCTCTGTTGATGAGCAGGTATTAAAGGAATATTATAAATCACTAACGTTATGAGAGAGTGGAAACAGATTCGCAAGTTCGAAGAGATTCTCTTCGAGGAATATAATGGCATTGCCAAGATCACCATCAACCGTCCGCATTATCGCAATGCCTTTACCCCCAAGACCACATGGGAGTTGAGCCAAGCCTTTAGCATGTGTCGCGAGATGCAGGATATCAGTGTGGTTTTGCTCACTGGTGCCATGAGTGAGGTGCCAGAGGGTCAAACACTGGCCGATGTGAAGCATGCTTTCTGTTCTGGTGGCGATATGCATGTAAAGGGTCGTGGTGGTTATGTCGACGAAGAGGGTGTGCCTCGTCTCAGTGTGCTCGATGTGCAGATGCAAATTCGTCGTTTGCCAAAGCCTGTGATTGCGATGGTAAATGGTTATGCCATCGGTGGTGGTCATGTGCTCCACTTGGTGTGTGACCTTACGATAGCTTCCGAGAATGCTATCTTTGGTCAGACGGGTCCTAAGGTAGGTAGTTTCGATGCTGGTTTCGGCTCTTCTTATCTGGCACGCATCGTGGGGCAGAAGAAGGCGCGCGAGATATGGTTCCTCTGTCGACAATATACCGCCCGTGAGGCAGAAGAAATGGGTATGGTCAATAAGGTGGTGCCCATCGAGCATTTGGAGGATGAGTGTGTAGAGTGGGCTAACATCATGATGGAGCGCTCGCCCTTGGCTTTGCGTATGATCAAGGCTGGTCTGAATGCAGAGCTCGATGGTCAGGCTGGTATCCAAGAGCTTGCAGGCGATTGCACCATGCTCTACTATTTCCTCGACGAGGCGCAAGAGGGTGGTAAAGCCTTCCTTGAAAAACGCAAACCCGATTTTAAAAAGTATCCCAAATTGCCATGACTTACGAGATAGAAAAGCGAATGCTGCATTTTAAGCAGCCAGCGGGGACGTCGAGAGGTGTGTATACCACGAGGACGATTTGGCTGGTTTGTCTGTCTGATGGTGATCGCGAGGGCATGGGCGAGTGTGCCCCATTGCCCGATTTGAGTTGCGACGCTATGGATGACGAGACGTATGCCTCTATATTAAATAAGGTGTGCCAAGATTTCTGTCAGACGGGCGAGCTCGATGTCGATGCCTTGCGTAACTATCCATCGATGCTCTTCGGCTTAGAAACAGCTTTACTTGATGTAAGATGTAAGAAGGAAGACGGAAGAAGTATTCTTTTCGATACAGCCTTTAGTCGGGGTGAAGAAGGTATTCCTATCAACGGACTCGTGTGGATGGGCAATCACGAAGAAATGCTCCAACGTATGGAACAAAAGTTGGAACAGGGCTTCCGTTGTGTAAAACTAAAGATAGGTGCTATCGATTTCGATCAGGAACTCGATTTGATTAAGCGTATTCGTTCTCGCTTCTCTTTCCATGAGGTAGAGTTACGCCTCGATGCCAATGGTGCTTTTCCCTTTAGCGATGCCCTCTATAAACTGGAGTTGCTCTCGCAATATGCCATCCACAGCATTGAACAACCCATCCGTCAGGGACAGTGGGCTTTTATGGCAGAACTTTGTCGAGAGTCACCCCTCCCTATCGCGCTCGATGAAGAGCTTATTGGTGTGAACGATCCAGAGATGAAGCGCCACATGCTCAGTATCATCAAGCCTCGTTATATTATTCTGAAGCCCTCGTTGCATGGAGGTATGGCAGGTTGTCGCGAGTGGATAGCTATCGCCAAGGAATTGGGTATTGGCTCTTGGATTACCTCTGCTCTTGAGAGTAATATCGGTCTCAATGCGATTGCTCAGTTCGCCTCTTCTGTTTATGGCGATGGTATCCGCATGCCGCAGGGCCTCGGCACTGGCCAGCTCTTTACCGATAACATCCCCATGCCCCTTGTCGTCATAAAAGACAGAATAAAGATTAAGACATAGTAACAGATTAACAAAATATAATCTTATGTCTAAATTGTCTGTTAATAAAAATATGTTATTATGTTACTCTGTCTTTAACAAGTTATTATGTCTATAGAAGAATTCCTAGAAGAGTGGAATAACGCTTCGCCTTACGTTCATGTGCAGACGAGTGGCTCTACAGGTGCTCCTAAACCGATGCTGGTTGAGAAGCAGCGCATGTTGGCTTCTGCTCGTATCACGTGCGATTTTCTGGGACTGAAATCTGGCGATACGGCTTTGCTGTGTATGTCGCTCGATTATATTGCAGGCAAGATGATGGTGGTTCGTTCCTTGGAGCGAGGCCTCAAACTCATCATCGTTCCCCCCTCAGGACACCCACTAGCGGTAGCCAACTCTCCACTCTCCTTCGCCGCTATGGTTCCCCTCCAAGTCTACAACTCCCTCCAAGTGCCAGAGGAGCGCGAGCGACTGATGCAGATTCGTCATTTAATCATTGGTGGTGGAGCGATTGACGATGTAATGGCTCAGCAATTAAAATCCTTTCCGAATGCCGTATGGAGCACCTATGGCATGACAGAGACCCTCTCTCATATCGCCTTGCGTCGCCTCAGTGGTCCCGAGGCCTCCGATTGGTACACGCCATTCCCCTCAGTAAGCATTAGTCTCTCTGATGAGGATTGTCTCGTCATCGATGCCCCAGCGGTGTGTTCGGAACGCCTTGTTACCAACGATATCGCTACCTTGGCACCTGATGGAGGCTTCCGCATTCTGGGGCGTAAAGACAATGTCATCTGTTCTGGTGGCATCAAGATTCAGCCCGAGGAGATTGAGCGAAAGTTGCGGTCGTCCCTGCGCGTACCTTATTTAATAACACACAGGCCAGATGATAAGTTTGGTCAGATTGTCGTTCTCTTAACAGAGGGTTCCGTCGATGAAGCACGCGAGGTGTGTGAGCGCCTTCTCCCTAAATACCACCAGCCTCGGGCTTATCAGCATGTAGACCAGATACCTCTTACGGAAACGGGTAAAATTGCTCGTAAACAAGCACAATTAATAGCAAGCAATATATGGGAAAAATAATCGTAGCAGGCATTGGCCCTGGCAGCAAAGAAGACATTACACCCGCTGTATTGGATGCAGTACGCGAGGCTGATGCCATCGTGGGATATAAGTATTATTTCCAGTTTATCGAGCCCTTTGTAAAAGAGGGTTGCTTGTGTATCGATACGGGCATGAAGAAAGAGCGTGAACGTGCTGAGCAGGCTTTCGAGTTGGCAGAACAGGGGAAAACCGTTGTAGTGATTTCTTCTGGCGATGCTGGTTTGTATGGCATGGTGCCACTCATTTTTGAGATGGCCCAAGATCGTTCTTCAAATGTCCATGTCGAAAGCTTGCCTGGTATCTCTGCCTTCCAGAAAGCAGCTTCATTATTAGGTGCGCCCATTGGCCATGATACCTGTATCATCTCCCTTTCCGACCTGATGACGCCATGGGACATCATCGAGCGAAGAATCCGGGCTGCTGCGATGGGTGATTTCGTCACCGCTATCTATAATCCCAAGTCGCATGGCCGTTATTGGCAACTATACCGTTTACAGGAATTGTTCCTGATGGTGCGTGCTGCTGATACTCCTGTGGGCTATGTGCGCCAAGCAGGCAGATCCGAGCAGGAGGTAAAGGTAACCACACTTGGTGCCTTCAACCCTGAGGATGTTGATATGTTTACCGTTATCCTGATTGGCAATTCGCAATCCTATCTCGCTGATGATAAGATGATTACCCCTCGTGGGTATTATCGTGAGCAAGTGGACGAGGGTGATAAGATTGGTCAGAACATCATGATTGAGTCGTTTCGTACCATCTCTGGAGAGCTGAAAAAGGATTATCCCATCGATCATAAATGGGCACTTTACCACTGCCGATTTCGATATGGAGAATATTCTCTATACGGATACAGGTGCTGTAGAGGCATTATATAATAAGGTAAAAGATGGTACTTTGAAGACCATTATAACTGATGTAACGATGGTAACGAGTGGTATTCGTAAAGGCGCGCTCCAGCGATTGGGCATTGAGGCCAAGTGCTACCTCAGCGATCCGCGTGTGGCTGAAATGACAACTTCCGAGGGCATTACCCGCACCCAGGCTGGTATCCGACTTGCCGTAGAAGAGCATCCTGATGCCCTTTTCGCTTTCGGCAACGCACCTACAGCCCTCATGGAACTATGCGAACTGATACGTAAGGGCAAGGCTTGTCCTGCGGGTATCATTGCGGCCCCTGTGGGCTTTGTGCATGTCAGAGAATCTAAACACATGGTAAAGCCTTTCAAGTCGATTCCAAAGATTATCGTTGAGGGGAGGAAGGGGGGCTCAAATCTCGCTGCTACGCTCTGCAATGCTATCCTGACTTTCGACGATGCCGCTCAACTAAAACCCGGTCGTGATTTGTAGATTTTTAGACAGAAGAACAAAAGGACATACGATGATACGATTTGTGATAATAGGGATTACAGATAATCCGCAACCTTGGTTTCCACCAGAGGTTTTGGAGGTTATCAAACAGGGAAGAATCTTCTCTGGTGGTAAGCGCCATCATGAGATCGTAGCTTCCTTCTTACCGTCTGAAGCCCAATGGATAGATATAACTGTACCCCTTGATGCTGTCTTCGAAGAATTTAATGTTAAATGTTTAGTGTTTAATGTTAATTCCATCATCGTTTTCGCCAGTGGCGATCCTTTGTTCTATGGCTTTGCCAATACCGTACAGCGCAAGCTGCCCGAGGCAAAGATCATCGTTTACCCCTCGTTTAACTCCTTGCAACTCTTGGCTCATCGCTTGGTGATGCCTTATCACGATATGCGCATCGTTTCGCTTACAGGTCGTCCCTGGCCAGAGTTCGACAAGGCACTCATCGAGCGGACAGATAAGATAGGTGTGTTGACTGATCGCGAACATACCCCTGTTACCATCGCCAAGCGCATGCTCGATTACGGCTATACCGGTTATCAGATGCATGTAGGCGAGCATCTTGGCAATCCCTTGCTTACGCTCGAAGAAGCCTCCCAGCGCAATTTCTCCATGCCTAATTGCCTTATCCTTTCTAAGGAAAATAATTCTAAGGAATATAGGCGCTCGGCTTTGCCGCTTGGCTCGTCCAAGAATATAGGAATTCCCGATGCTGATTTCGCTCTGCTCGATGGTCGCGAGAAGATGATAACCAAGATGCCTATCCGTTTGTTGACCCTTCAGGCCCTCGAACTCCCTCGGCATCGTGTCTTCTGGGATATTGGTTTCTGTACGGGCAGTGTTTCTGTTGAGGCCCGTTTGCTGTTCCCCCATCTGCAAGTCTGTTCGTTTGAGGTTCGTCCAGAGTGTGAAGCGTTGATACACGAGAATGCCCGTCGTTTTGGTGCCCCTGGTATCGATGTGCATATAGGTGATTTCCTGGAAACAGACATTTCGGGGCTCCCTCGTCCTGATGCAGTTTTTATCGGAGGTCATGGTGGTCATCTTAAGGAAATCATGACCAAGGTGCTCTCTGTCCTTGCGCCTGATGGCGTGATAGTTTTCAATAGCGTTTCTTCGCCCGTCGTGGCTCAGATCATCGATCGCCCCTCTAGTCGCCAGCTATGGGATGAGGCCTGCTTTGCCCTTGGCTTAAAGCAGACCCCACCCCTCAAAATCCAACTCAATGATTATAATCCTATTGAGATATTAAAGGCGACACAGTAAAGGCTTGCACATGTGCAAGCCTTTACTGACGTCATCTTTACTTTTTGCTGCTTGATGATTGGGTCTTGCCTAGGACCCTACCCGTTTTTTTACCGACAGCAATGCCATTATCGTTGGTAACTACACAATAGTAGAAGGCGCTATCAAATTCTTCTACGGAAAGCCTGAGGCGAGATTTTGTCGCTCCTTCTATCATGGTGCCACCTTCATTTGACTCCGTACTATTTTTGTACCATTGATAACTAATGGTACCTCCATCAGTGGCAGAACATCTGGCACTCAGGACATAGCCATCTTGTACTGTAATGGTTCTTGACCTGAGACGAATAGCCTTCGATGCAGCTTCGTCCAGTTCTGCCTGGGTATAATACTCTACATCTATCTTCACATCCTTTCCTACTGGCTTCGTGAAAATCCATGTGCCATTGCCCAACTTGGTGAGCTTGATTTCATCATCTTCAGCAAATACAGCGATTGATGGGAGTGCCAGCATGATAATGATGGCAAATATGCTTTTATTCCACTTTATATTCATGACCGATTCGTTTTAAATAAGTGATTAAAATGCCATGATGGCTCTTACACAGAAAGCATACGTCTTGTTGCCACTTTGGAATTTTTTAGTGTTAAAATAATAGTACGATGCTGTATACTTATCTGTCTCTGTCGCAGTCCAATAAAAGTATGCAGGACCATTCTTGTTGTCTGACTTATAGTATATTTTCCGAATGATATCATCTTTCAGAAGTTTCAGATCGTCGACTGATGGCAAGCGCCAAGTAGCTCCTGCGATGGGATAGGAAGCTGCCCATTGGTTAATAACCGTAGCAGCATCTTTCCAAGTATACCATTTTGTACTGACATCCTCAAGTGCGATGGCGAGTCCATGATTGTCATTCGAATTTTTTGATAAATCATAGATAATGGCAATAGGAATGGCTTGATCATTCTGCGCATCTGATATTTGAGCATAGACCTTACCGTTATTAGCGATTACCCACCCGACTTGAATGTCAGACTTATCCAGCGTAAATGTTTGTGTCGACTGTTTTGCTTCTACCACTGGAACGCTTTCAACTTTCTTTTCAACCTTTACCTCTTGAGGTGTGGCTTCAACTTTCTTTTCAGCCTTTACCTCTTGAGGTATGGCTTCAACTTTCTTTTCAACCATATCCTCTGGGGTTGCAACTCTAACTTTGATACTTTTGATTCTTTTGAGTTCAGTTTTTGGCGGAGCTATCACAACAATAGATGTGTCTGCTACTCCTGATACTTTTCCGTCTTTGACCGTCAGACCATTTACCTTCCATCCCTCAGGGATGCCTATTACAGAATTCTGTGCGCGACCTTCCAGGTGGCAACAGAAGCATAATAACATCAGAAGGCTTGTTCTTAATAAAAAACTTTTTCTCATTGTTTAGCTTGTCCTTAATTCCGCAGCGTTTAATTTGAAATGTTTTTTTTAGGTTCCTGAGCAACAAAATGCTCATGATTTTGCCATGTCAATAATTCCACCTAAATATGTGCTGCGAGACAAAATCTAGAGAAATCATAGAATGACATGGCAAAGTTACAAATAAAATCTGAAATAATTGCAACTTTTGGCGGAATTTTTCAAATAATGGAACTTTTTGAACGTCTTGGTCTATGCAAACTCGTTGATTTGAGCTCGCATTTCAGCTATTTTTTTAAATTTTTCTTATATTCTGATGGCGTTACACCGTATTTCTGTTTAAATAGTTGTCGGAGATTAGGCGCTCTGAAACCAACAGCACCTGCTATCTCACCAATAGTCATCTCAGGATGGCTATTAAAGAGTTCGTTGGCCTTCTCTATGCGAATCGCATTGATATATTGAGGGAACGTCATGCCATTGGCATTTAGGTTCAGTAACGCATTCAAACGATGGCGACTGATACCGAAACGTTCCATGATATTCTCGCGCATGAGGTCTACTTCAGCATAGAGCCGTTCCTCGCGGATAGTCGTGTCGATAGTTTCAAAGAGATCCTTTTTCATTTTTGTCTATTTTAGAAGTTGTTTTTCTGATTTGTCGATCCAATAATTATGTTGCTCTCCACGCATTTGGAAAGTCAGGGTAGCATGATCCTTCGTAACATCGAGTTCTACAGGTGCACCCATAATTAATGGAATACAGGTGTTTCTACCAGCTGGGAAGCCACAGCAAACGGGTATTTCAGGATTTTGGATATGTTTTGATAACATTTCCTCTACGCTATCAAACTGAAGGTCATGCCTTATAGCGAAGAACTCACCAAGGATGATGCCCGTTACTCTTTCGAGGTCACCTTGCAAGCGGAGCATATAGAAAAGACGATCGATAGCATGAAGCGATTCTTCCACCTCTTCTATAAAGAGTATAATGTTATGTTCTTGAGAAATGTGATAACGTGTACCGGCAAGGGCTGAGAAACTGGAAAGATTACCTCCAACGAGATGGCCTGTGGCGCGACCTGGATGATTGTTCTTATTGCCAGGAATTTCGTATTTTGGGATAATACCAAAGAGAACATCTCGCAACTGGTTTGTATAGAGTTGCTGTCCGCCTGCTATCTGGAGTGCCATAGGTCCATGAATGCTCATCACGCCAGCTGCATTTTGTGCAGACAATAGAATAGTGATATCACCATGTCCTATCAACCATTTTGGATGCTGGTTATACAATGCTAATGAAATACGAGTCAGAAGATGGATGGAACCATAGCCTCCACGTGAACAAATGATGGCTTTTATATCGTCGTTTTCAAGTGCCCATCGCAAATCAGCAGCCCTGTCTTTTACTGTTCCTGCATAGGCTTCAACATCTTGTTTATTTGTATTTTTACCAATTACAGGCACCAATCCCCAACTTTTGATAATTTCAGCGGTTTGTAATAGCACGTATTCATCTATCCAATAGGCTGGAGAGATGACGGCAACCTTGTCGCCTTTTTGCAGAAATTGAGGTTGTTTTATAACTTCTTCTTGATACATGTTTTATAACAATGTCAGTATTTGAAATGCAAAGGTACGTAAAAAAGGAGGAGAAATAAGCAAAAAGTATGCACGCATTTGGGACGTGTCCCAAATGCGTGCATTTTAGGTGGGGTAAAAAACCGAATCCGATGTATCTGAAATGGTCTTTTCTGCCCCTTTTTTACATGTTTTGACGGTATTCTTGTGGTGTCATACCATATTTCTGCTTGAATTGTTCACGAAGGTTGGCAGGGGTAAAACCTACAGCCTCTGCGATAGCCGAAATGGTCATATTCGGATTATCGTGGAGCAATTTTATTGCCTCCGTCAGACGGATGGTATTGATGTAGCGTGTAAACGACTGACCATTTGCAGACTGGTTAAGCAGGTCGTTGAGTGCATGACGACTGATACCAAAACGATTGCAGATGTCCTGACGCTGAAGGTTCAGGTTAGAATAAAGGTGCTCATTTCGGATCGCCTGGTCAATAGTGACAAATAGTTCTGCACTGTCAGGTGAAATCGTGTCGATACTTTCTTTGGGCTCGTTGGTATCGTCAGTATCTTCTGCTTCTTCGTCAGGCAGTTCTGGCTGCATGCCGTTGATGATGCGTACCAATACACGATTTTTTTCGCTGATGATTTTCTGTTGGCGGCGATAGTAGAAAGAGACAACAGATAAGATGATCATCAGGAGCACAATGGTACCAATAATGATATTCTTGATTTCATGGGTGCTCTCTGCCTGCTGGATAATAAGTTCCTGCTCTTTGGCATGATAGCGTGCTGCATTTTCGTGCGCCTCGCTGGCAATCAGACTATCACTTAGCACCTTGCTTAACTGGGCATAGCGTTGCATCAGGTTTAGGGCCTCGACGGTATGTCCCTTTGCTTTTGCTGCAACAGCCTGATCGCGAAGCAGGATAGCGTAATGTTCGTTCAGGGTATCAGTGCCCATACGTCGTATCCATTCGCCGCTGGTGGCCATGGCTTCATCGTACATGCCTAATAACATCTGTGCAGGGATAATCATTTTGCGGGCACTGAACGTTTTTCCGTAATTGCTTTGGTCAAAAAGCGTCAAATATTCATGGGCTTTTTGGGTATCAGAGCCTGCATAAGCTATAGCTAAAAAACCATAGGCTTGTGCACGACTGAAATCGATGTAGCGCTCACGGTCACTGGGATTGTCACTCCACGACAATCGATAGCTGTCTTCTGCATAGTCGCTGGCATGCTGCTCATAGTGATCTAGTCGAGCAAGGATACTTTGGGCTAATGGAATAACCTCAGCAGGCATGTTTTGTTCGTTAAGGACGTTGATCTTACGTTTAACAGCGATAATAAAGGCATCCATACGATCGATGCTGCCAGGTTTGTCGAGTTGACGTATACAATCATCGAGTTTGGCAATACCTTCGTCGGTTTGTCCCAAATGTGTCATCATCAAACCGATTTCTGCTTCAGTACGTAGCAGTTCCACCTCTTCGTTCTGTTCCCGACATAAGTCTGCCTTTTGAATAGACCAGTACAGATAGGCCTTATTGTCATATTTGTATCGACTGATCGAAATGAGCATGTTAAGTATAGCCCCTTTATTGTTTGGGTCATTCTTAACAGAATCATGTTGTAGCAGTTCTTTGCAGAGGATAAGGGCTGAGTCAAGATGTTGTTCTGTAAGTGACTTGCTGTAGATATTGGCTCGGATATATTTTTCTTTATATTCGTCAATGTTTCCAAGCTTTACAGCCGAGTCGAGCAGGATAAATGCTCGCTCAGGGTTAGTGGCACAGGCCACTAATATAGAGTCTTCTTGATAGGGTGTATCACCCAAGTTTGCTATCTTTTTTACTGGCCTGCTTTCATCGCAACCAGCAAAGATTATTATAGCAATAGCTAGTATTATAATAAGATGTATGGTCTGTTTCATATTATGACATGTTCATTTCAGCGCACAAAGGTAAGAAGAAAAATCAATATTCAAGAAAAAAAGTATGCACTCATTTGGGCTTCGTTAAATATTTTTTTGTAGATAATATTTGGTGGGGTAGAGGGTTTTTTGTAATTTTGTAGGCAAAAATTGGGAAAATGAAGATAGCAATTATTCAAATCAGCGAGGCTGGAAGCGAAATCGCCTCTACCATCAGAAAAGAACTCGATGCCACGATGATTCAGCGCACAGAAGTTGGCAAGAAATGGAAGCAATACGATGCTTTTATCTTTATCGGTGCGATGGGTATCTGCGTAAGGACGATTGCACCTTATATTAAAGATAAGCACGAAGATCCTGCTGTGGTGTGTATCGACAGTCTGGGACTGAATGCTATTTCCGTGTTGAGCGGTCATGTAGGAGGGGCCAACAATCTGACGCACGAGGTGGCCGCCTTGATAGGTGCGCGAGAGGTGATTACCACCCAAAGCGACAATGCCGGACTATGGGCGCTCGACACTTTTGAGGCCCGTTTTGATTGGCCAGTTGCCAGCGATGTGGAAGATATGAACGATTGCATCTTTGCCTTCGTTAATCGCGAACCAACGGCCTTGCTGTTGGAAGTGCGCGATGAAGGGACTGACTATCTGGAGGCTACAAAACCAGATCATGTAACCATCATTGATAGTATTAGCGAGGCTGATGCCAATAAATATAAGTTGCTGATTATTGTGTCGCCATTTAATCGCTCTGCACCAGAGGGTATGCTTGAGTTGCATTTTGTGCCCATGGTGGGAACGGTAGGTTTCGGATTGGCACACGAACCTGACGACTATGAGGAAATTTACGACCAGATAGATGAGGCGTTTGCCCTTCGAGGGGTTTTGCCTTGTGCCCATCGCTATTGTACCATCGATGTCAAGAAGGATGAACCTTTCGTGGATATGCTGGTGATGGAATACGAGGAAGAAGTGAAGTTCTTTACAGCAGAAGAGCTCTCAACAGTAGAGGTGCCTAACCCTAGCGAAACCGTTCAGAAGCATGTGGGTACGCCCAGTGTTTGTGAAGCTGCTGCTATCCTGGGTTCGAATAATGGTAAGTTGATTCTCTCTAAAATAAAAGGCAAGAATTGGACTGCTGCCCTTGCTATCGACTACAAGGGTCATATAGAAATCGTAGGGGCAGGCCCTGGTGCTCCTGATCTTGTATCTGTCCGAGGCCGTAAGATGCTCGAAAGGGCCGACCTTATTTTATATGCAGGCTCGCTGGTGCCAAAGGCTTTGACGGAGTGCCATAAGCCAGGAGCAGTCGTGCGTTCATCAGCTGACATGGCACTCGAAGAACAGTGTGAGCTGATGAAAAAGTTCTATGACCAAGGTAAATTCATTGTGCGCCTCCATACTGGCGATCCCTGTATCTTTGGTGCCATTCAGGAACAGATGGCTTTCTTCGATGCCAATCACATGGAATACCACATCACCCCAGGCATCTCCTCCTTCCTCGCTGCAGCAGCCGAGTTGCAGAGCCAGTTCACGATTCCTGAGCGCTGTCAGACGATTATCCTCACGCGTGGCGAAGGTCGGACCCCTATGCCAGAGAAAGAACAGCTCCACCTATTGGCGAAGAGCCAGAGCACGATGTGCATCTTCCTCTCTGCCGCCATCGTGGATGATGTACAGCGCGAACTGCTTCAGGAGTATCCAGAAGATACGCCCGTAGCTGCGTGCTATCACCTTACCTGGCCTGACCAGAAGATCTATCGAGGCAAATTAAAGGATTTGGCGAAGATTGTCCACGACAACAAGCTGACTCTCACCACGATGCTCGTCGTGGGCGAGGCCATCGACAACCGCCAAGGCCTCTCCGAGCTCTACTCCAAGCACTTCACCCACCTGTTTAGAAAAGGTGACGACGAGCAACCGTCATAGCGATCGCTATTTCTCTATCAGCCAATACTCCATGTGATTGGTCTTGCGCTTGCTCTTGAAGTTGAACTGCACATCGTTAAGGGCATTGCCGATTTTCTGGAAGGGAGTATCAGGGTCGAAGCTCTGATAGCGGGCTGCTAGCAACTGACTGATCTCGCCCAGGCTCCACCACTTGGCCTGCTCTGTTTCCTTGGGCCTGCGGAACGTCTCGCCTATCATCTCCACCAGATCGTTCAGCTTCTGGAAAGGCTCATTTTCCTGAATGAGCGTCTGGATCTCATCATCGTTCAGCCAGAATCGCTCATGATTATTGAAGAGGTGCAGGGCTTGGGCGAAGAGCTGTTCATGATAGAGGTTATCCTCGAAATTGATATTCCCGTTCACACCCACACAGACAAAACGACGCGAACCCGTGGGATCCACAAGTGGCTTCAGCTGGTTGGTCGTACCAATAAACGAGGTATAGCGACGATAGAACTTGATTGTCTTGCCGTATGGCGGACGGAACTTGACATCGCTCGACGACAGCAGGTATTTCAGCACGATCTGCTGGGAATTCGTGGTCTTGTCGAACTCATCGATATTGATGAGCGCAAAGCTTGTCAGCGCGATGTTCAGGTCGAACTCATTCTTGAAGTTCAGCTTGTCATTATAGTAATCACGCAGTTCTGGAGGCAGGATAATCTTGCAGAAGCGCGTCTTTCCACAACCCTGACGGCCTATCAGAAGCGGTGTTAACGCATTGCCCGTCAACTGCTTATCGCTCTCGCGCCACTGAGCCACCATACCAATCATCCAGAACTTCAGGTACTTCTCCCAATGAGGCTGCGAGGTTGGCACGCGGGCTGCCAGATCTGCGATGTAATCATGACCATCCCACTTAGGCAGCTTGTCGAGCCAGGTGTTCACCGGATCGTACTGCTCGATGCGCGTCGAGTCGATAAAACGGTTCACGTTCCTATCCCACGCTTTCAGTCCTAACTCGGTGGCTCTCAGCGTCATATCGTTGCGCACCTCCTCTGTCAGCGGTTTGAATCGCTGGTCGTCGCTGAACTTCTCGCGATACTCTGCCACACCCGTCAGGAGGTTCTTGCGCATATCAAAGTTCGAGTTGAGGAAAATCTCAGTCTTCATCGCCTGGATGGTATCTTCCGGTACGCTTTTCATGGGCTTTATCTTGTGCTTCTCGCGATAGTCTTTCTGTTCAGCCACGCTATAGACCGTCTGGAAAATCTTCTCTACCAGCAGCCTGTCGCGATTCAGCACAGGGTGTAGCAACGTCAGTCCCTGCGCATGTGCCTTGGGAATGCCCTGATCCAGACACATCGAGGCAATCTGCATTAACAGCGTCGCCTCCTTGTTCTCATCGGGCAGGTCGAAATAGTGGCCCATCACCGTCTCAACGATGAAAGTCCAGTTCAGATGATAGGTACGTGTAACTGTGCGACCAGGCATCAGATGATCCTCCTCGCGACTGATCACCACAGGCTGAGGCTGGTCGTGACTGTCTGTATCGGCATAGAAGGAACGGGCCTCAGCACGGTAAACCGCCTCAGGGTCAGCACTCATATACACCGTGCGGTCTAATCGAGGCTCCAGAAACTGGATGTCGAAGCCAAACTGATTCTGATAAGCCCTTCGCGCTGTGTTGTAAATATTGAGATGGAACTGTCGGATGTCCTTCTGCTCTGTTGGCAGTCCGCCTCCGAACAGCTCGCCTCGACACACAATCTTGACACTCCTACCAGAGCCTCCGAGGAAGCAAAGCATCGTCTCAGGCAGTTTCTTGGCTGCCTCCCTGATTTCCACAGCCTTCTCGTAGGTGGGCAGATCGTTCACCTCAAGCACGACGAGACCATTATACGTCATCATCTGCCATTGTCCCTTGCGATTCATATAGTCGGCAGCGAAGCAGATTCTTGGCAGACGGATACCACCTTCCCACTGCGTAGAGATCTGCCCGTCTGCCAGTCGATGCGGATTCATCAGATGATACACCTCTCTGGTCCTCGTAACAGTCTTCTTTATCATCCCCTCCTGGATGGCAGCCGCCAATTTAGCCAGTTCTACACGGTTAATAACCTCTTTTGTTCCAGATTTTTTGAGCAATGTGACGTTCATATCGTTATTTTTTCGTTTATTTCATTTATGACGCTGCAAAATTAAAATAATTATTTCATTAAATAGCCTACATTCCTACATAAAAATACTTAAATCTATTATAAATACTATGTTTTCTTAAATTTTTAGCCTACATTAAGCCTACATGAATCCTACATGATGTCTACATGTTTTCAGTCAGATTCAGTCCGTTTTCTGCCAGATGAACCACCTGTTAACCTCTCATAGCCTACCTGGAAGAATCAGATTAACGTACTTTCAAATGTTTTTATTAATACTTCTTGCTGAATTCTCTAGAGAATTCACAGCTTATAGCCGTTCTAGCACTTGCTAAGTGCCTGGCAAACCATTCAATTCTCTAGAGAATTCATAAGTTATCACGTACTAAAAACCTTTTGAACTGTGTATTCGAATACATTTACCCTGCCTATCAACCCCTAAAAGCCACTAATCATGCTCAAAAATCCACTTTTCATGTATATTTCATGTAGGCTTTATGTAGGATTCATGTATACTTGAATATTGGATAATCAGTTTAATATCAATATATTATAAACAAATCATGTAGGTATGTATGCAGTTTTATAATATTCATTTCAAATAAGATGTTTCAAGGAGTAATTTTCAGTTTGCGACATACCTCCTTACGACATTCAAGAATTTATCATTCGGATACTGCTTGAAATAAAATTCCAGTCAGTTTTCTTGTTTAATTCATTTTTTATTTTGAAATTTTGGATAAAATCGAAAACCTTTTGTAAATAAAGGCAGTTCGGAGAATTGAGAAAAATCTGGGTTACGAACTGGCAACGCTACTCATTTCCTCATTCTGCTGTGATTTGCTTGTCAAAGCGCTCGACCTTTGGTCGCTTCGCTCCGCGAAGAACTCCCGACGCTGAGCCACCAGCCTGTTTCCGCTCGAGCTCCGCTCGCTTGCTACCAGCGGGACGCAAGAATGGCTCATTGTCGGGGGCAAAGTCTCGTAGCCATGTACAGGAGCAGGTTTATGACATGACCACAGAAAAAAGAAATGCGAACCTTTTCGCTTCGCAATGCCTTTTTCAGTCGGAATCGGCAGAATTAGGTTCGCATTTTTGGTTAGTTCGCATAAATGATGTATCTTTGCAAACGGAATACGGAATAAAAAACGATATGTAACTATGAATCAGAAGGGCATTTTGAGATTCCTGAGGCAGGTGATGGCCAATAACAACCGTGAGTGGTTCCTGGAACATAAGAAGGACTATGAGGCTGTAAGGGCTGAGTTCGAACGTGGCGTGCAACAGGCTATCGAGCGCATCATGACATTCGATCAGGAGATAGCTCACGTACAGGTAAAGGACTGCACCTATCGCTTCTATCGCGACACACGGTTCTCGGCTGATAAGTCGCCTTACAAAAATCATTTGGGTGCCTATATCAACGCCAAGGGCAAGAAGGCACTTCGTGGAGGTTATTACTTGCATCTGGAGCCTGACCACTGTCTGTTGGCCGTAGGCAACTATTGGCTTCCTACCAACATCCTCACCTCATGTCGCAATGAAATCATGGGCAACGCTGCTGAGTGGCTGCGCTGTGTAGAGAACGATGAGTTCCAGAAATACTTCGGCAGCGATGTGGCCAGCAGCACGAAGGAACCTACGAACGTTGACAGCTGGGACCAGCTGCAGGGCTTCGGACTGTCAAAACTCAAGACCTGTCCTGCTGGTTTCCCTAAGGACTCTGAGTACGTCAAATATTTGCGTCTGAAGGACTATGGTTGTTGGCATGCTGTCTCTGACACCTTCTTCGAGGGTGACGGATGGCTCGACGAGATGGAGCGCATGTTCCGAGCTGCCAAGCCCATGATGGACTTCATGAACTCTGTCATTGACGATTATGAATAATCATCTCATAAAAAAAGATAAAGCTTCGCTTATTTACATTATTATTTGTATATTTGCAGCAGAAAAAGCAAAGATAATAGACAAATATGAGTGACTTAAAAATATCTGTTAAGGATTTCAGGGCAATCCATAGTGCCAGCATTGACCTCAATGGCATTACCGTTATCGCTGGTGTGAACGGAAGTGGCAAGAGTACTCTGTCAAGATTGCTATATACGATATTTAATAAAGTGAAAACATTAGACGATGTCTATTGGAGTGTTTTCTATTCTGAAACATTTGCAATAAGAGAGGTCTGTCAACAAATATACGATACATTGAAGCCCTCCGATTTAAACTTATTGTTTGGGACAACTGTTGAAGAGGTTCGAAATGAAATTCAGAAAGCCATATCGTTGTTAACAGATTCATTTAGCCAAGATGAGAAAATCAAAAGACTTCTCAGCATCATTAAGTATAACTTAGGAATAGAGATAAAAAACAAGGAAGATCTTAATCTCATAATGGATGTTTTCAATAAAACTGCTGCCAGATATGAAGAAAGGAAGAAAAACCGTTCATTTAAGGAATTAGGAAACGAGATAGCATCAGAACTACAAGAAGATAACATCATTAATAAAGTATCACTTTCTGAGTATGGCTATACATTCTTTGGTCCTGGCGTAGAGAGTGTTCCCTTGTTGCATAGTGTCAAGTTCTGCACATATATTGATACACCCAAGAAACTGGAGGTTCCTTTCTCTTATAGCGAATGGGATTACATTAATAGCCAAAAGGATGCAGCATATAATCAAGAGATAAGTAAATATCTATCGGATAACATTTTAAAGGGTGACGCATCATATTCAGATCAATGGAAAACTTTGATTTACCAGCGTAATGATGGCCAGACGTTCGATCTTTCACAAAGTGCCACAGGTGTGCAGGCTTTCGCCTTTCTCCAGTTGCTATTGAAGAAGGGACTTATCAATGATCGTTCACTCATTATTATTGACGAACCTGAAGCCCATTTGCATCCCCAGTGGATAGTGGAATATGCCAAAGTATTAGTGGAACTCAACAAGAAGACCAAAGCCAGATTCTTTATTGCAACGCACAGTACAGACATGGTTAGTGCCCTCCGCTATATCTCTGAGAAAGAAGAAACGCTTGATCATCTTTCATACTATCGGGCTGTTCCTGCAGATGCAGATGCCTATACCTACGACTATCAGAATATGGGTACTGATATTGAACCAATATTCGAGTCTTTCAACAAGTCGTATGAACTGATAGAGAAATACGGAACAGACAATGGCTGAATATACTATAACAGATCCGAAAGGTATTTGCTGTTGTCAGACATTCAAGGTATGCATACCCTTCTAAAGAAAGAAGGGTGTATAGATAGTGAAAACAAATTCACGGATGAACAGAAAGCAATAGCCCTTGATGAAGTTCAAACGCGGATAGCTCAACAAAACAAAACGGACAAACAGGCATCTGCTGACGTATTGTTATGTATTACTGGTAACAAGTATCTGTTGGCAGATGCAAAGTTCAACAGCACCAGCGTCAAGAACATTTCACCTACAGAGTTGAAATCAAAGCTGAACAGTTCAAAATCCCTTGTTCTCTCCGATGATTACTCTTATGCTAATGCATTCTACGTGTTGTTCAAACAAAGTGTACTGACCCCAACCCAATACAACCGCCTAAAACGTCAGTTTGCAGGAAAGCCTCAGTTTCGCTTCATGAATGCAATAGACTTTTGGAAGTTATTTGATTAGATAATACTGCGATATGAATAACAAAGAACCTGGTTACGTTTACATACTGACTAATCCCAGCTTTCGCGAGGATTGGGTAAAGATCGGTAAGAGTTCACGTCCTGTGGATGTGAGAAGCAAGGAATTGGATAATACTGCTGTTCCCTTACCCTTCGAAATATTTGCCACGATGAAGACTACGAAATACAACGAGGTAGAGAAACTGGTACATAAGACCATTGATCGCCTCACAGACTTGCGCATCCGTCAAAACCGCGAGTTCTTCAATGTAGCCCCACAAATGGCTCTTGACATCTTCCGCGATATTGCTATGACGATAGACGATGCCGAAGTGACACTCTACGAAGATAACAAGCCCATCGTGGAAAGTGAACACAAGGAACCGCAGAAACGAGAGGTAAAACGCCCTCGTTTTAAGTTCTCTATGTGTGGTATCAAGATTGGCGAGCAAGTTACCTTCGATCCAACAGGTCTTGTTGTAAAGGTTGCTTCCGATGACAGCATCGAGTACGAGGGACGCATCTATAAACTCTCCCCCTTCGTTGGCACCTTCATGCCAGAAGAGCAGCGCAACAACTCTGGTGCCTATCAAGGAGCCAAGTATTTCTCATATAACGGCAAAGTGCTAGATGAGATTAGGAAAGAGAAAGAAACTATACAAGAATAGAAATATGGATTATATTGGCGAGAAAGAGCTGAATAACAAACTTGATGACTTTAAAAACCAGACAGAATGATTTTGTCTGCTAAGTTTGGCGATGGTAAATCATTCTTTCTTCAGAAGATAAGAGAAGATAAAGAAAGATTTGCAGAATATGAATTTATCACGATATATCCGGTAAATTATGTTGTTGCACAGAACGATGACATTTTCGAATATATAAAAAGAGATATTCTGATTCAATTAGTGAAATTGAAGTTGATTGAGAAAATTGATTTAGAAAAACTACTATCTTCTGTTTTTTCTTATGACAGTTTCAAAGAAGTGTTGTTTTTCCTGATTTCAAGTATTCCTCAATACGGTCCAATCATCAAGAAATTACTGGATAAAGCAATAAGCATATCGGAGAAATACAACGACGAGAAGAATACATACAAAAAATATTTTGATTCATTCAAAGTTCAAAGGGGTGGACTCTATGAAGATGATGCATATACCCAAATGATTAAGGAGGCTATAAGCTTATTGAAAGTTGGCTATATTAATGAAAAGGGAGAACTGACTCAAAAGAAACCTGTTTTAATCATCGAAGATTTAGACCGTCTTGACCCAGCACATCTTTTTAGAATATTAAATGTTATCAGTGCCCATATTGATGATGTAATTAAACCAGACAAGATAGGGAATAAGTTTGGCTTTAGCAATATTGTCATAGTTATGGACTATGATACGACTAAACATATATTTGAACATTTCTATGGAAAAGACGCCTCGTATAATGGCTATATGAGCAAGTTCATTACCGAGGAGCCTTTTAGGTATAGTATAACAGAATTAGCTTTGCCTAAATTGAAAGAGAAAATAATAAAAGAAGTGGGGATAAATAAAGATTTATTTAAAGCATTTAAAATACTTAATATGAAGTTGTCTGATCTGTCAATGAGAGACATTGTAAGGCTTTACGACTTCGACACCTCCACACGAATTGTTTTTCCTGTATTAAATTGTCCTAATGACGTCAAATTATCAATGCAATTACCTATATTTAAACTTCTCGTTTACATGACAGAATTGGGCATGTCTTTGGGGGATTTAGATGAAGAACTATCATTAAAAAAGGATTATAATTCCGTTGATTACTTGACATTAATATATCCTTTATATCTTATAGGAAATCATGAGCCCTTTTCAAAATTTGATACAGGCAGAAGAATTGTTAACGTAATTCTTCAAAAAGAAGAAGGTATTACGAAAACAATTATTATTGGAGATAATAATCGTCCAATCACTGACGCTCCATCGATATCTAATGTAAACAAGCAATATGGTTTTGTGTGTTCTATATTAACTTATTACATAGATTTGGCAGGTTTTAATCGTAGCAAGAGTTACACAATTCCTGGCTATTTACCAACTTTTAATTTGTAAAATATGCCGACACTGAATTGGATAGGAAAAGACAAGGTGGTGAATCACCATTTGGATGTGCCGTTTTATACGCTGGAACACAAATATGGGTTTCGGGCGGAGGATGAAGCGGATACATCTGAAACGCATAGCGGCAATATGATTATTCATGGGGATAATCTTGTTGCGCTGAAAGCGTTGCTACCAGAATATGAAGGACGGGTAAACTGTATCTATATTGATCCGCCTTACAATACTGGTGAAGAGAAGTGGGTATATAATGACAATGTGAACGACCCGCATATCAAGAAATGGCTGGGCGAAGTGGTTGGCAAAGAAGGGGAAGACCTTAGTCGTCATGATAAGTGGCTATGCATGATGTATCCACGCTTAGCCTTGCTTCAAAGGCTGCTTCATCCGCAGGGAGCTATTTTCATTTCTATTGATGACAATGAATATACTAATTTAAAAGCAATTTGTGATGAGATATTCGGAAAGAATTGTTTTGTTGCTAAGGTTACATGGCAAAATAATTATTCAATAAGGAATGATGCCCTTGGCATTCCCTATGATACGGATAATATATTGATATACAGTAAAGAGCCTAATTGGTCTCCGTTTAAATTGGAGAGAACTGATGAGATGAATGCTAGATATGTAAACTACGATAATGATGTAGTTTCATACAAAGTTACTCCTATTCATGCTCCAGGGGCTAATACTCACAAAAGCATGGTTTATGCAATACAACATCCATTAACAGGAGCCTTAATGTACCCTCCCAAGGGAAGACATTGGAAAGACGGACAAGATAACCTAATTAAAGAACTTGAGAATTGGGTGCCATATAAAAAGGAAATTATTGACGACAAAGTGATTCGGCAAGACATCTGTGGGAGTGATGTTGAAGATGATGTGTTTGCATTAATGCTTAAAGAGCCATTAGAGTTATCCGCAGAATTATTTATTAAACGATATGCAAATAAGCCTTGGCCCAAATATTTCTTTTTGGCAAATGGCGAAGGAAGCATCCAGTCTAAAACATATCTCGACATTACCAAAGGAAAGGTCGTGTCAACACTATGGAAATATGAAGATGTTGGAACAAATGTTGAAGCAACAGCTGAATTGAAAGAAATATTTGACAATGCAAAGAAGTTTGACACTCCCAAGCCAACCCGTTTAATAGAACGAATTTTGGAAATAGCAACTAACGACAATAGTATCATTCTTGATTGTTTCGCAGGAAGCGGGACTACAGCGCATGCCGTTTTACTTGCGAATAAAAAGAAGCATAGCCATCGAAAGTTTATTTTGGTTGAACTGATGGACTATGCAGACACAACAACTGCTTATCGCGTAAAGAAAGCCATCACTGGCTATAAGGCCACAATGAAGCATGAAGAAGAAATCTACAACAAGAAACTGACGGTTAAGAATCTGACAAAGGCTGAAACATTTTTGAAAGAAGCAGAAGCCGTAATAGAAAAAGAGCAAGAGAACTATGCCGAAATCAGCAAGCCCAAATTGCAAGACAACTGTATCAAGGTAATTGCTTCAAGAGTTTCTGATGGTTTTGTAAAAGGTTTAGGCGGCTGTTTCGATTATTACGAATTGGGTAAGCCTCTCTTTAAAGAAGACAACAACCTAAATGAAGAAGTTGGAGAAGATAAGATTCGTAACTATATTTACTATACAGAGACAAAACAACCTCTAACAAGGATGCGTGAGAATGGTTCGTATTTGCTGGATACCTTGAACGGAACTAGTTACTATTTCTATTACGAAAAGGACAGATTGACCAATCTGAGTTTGGAAGATCTAAGCATCGTTACAGAAAAAGCCGAACAATATATCATCTATGCAGACACCTGCACTATAGATGAGCAGACAAGGGCAAATCTAAAAATCATATTTAAAAAGATTCCAAGAGACATAAGAAGATTCTAAATTATGGAACTAAAGGACTATCAAAAGGAAGTATTAGACGAACTGAATTCAT
Source organism: uncultured Prevotella sp. (assembly GCA_905234145.1). Classification (GTDB taxonomy): domain Bacteria; phylum Bacteroidota; class Bacteroidia; order Bacteroidales; family Bacteroidaceae; genus Prevotella. The sequence continues at coordinate 41,953 of CAJOGK010000025.1, forward strand.
ATTTCGGTTATCTGGAAAAATACCAAGACTTGAGAAAATCATATCAAGAGTTTTGGGAAGATAGGGGCATTTCGTTGTCATCACCAGAGAACAAGATTATCCGTCCGTATGACAACAGTATCAAGAATGTGCCAAATGTAACTATCAAAGTGCCAACGGCAGGTGGAAAGACATTCATTGCCTGCAATGCACTAAGAACTATCTTTGACAATATGCCAGAGGAATTAACCAAAGTTGTGACTTGGTTTGTACCTTCAGATACGATATTAAAGCAAACCTATCAGAACTTGTCCAATCCAAGCCACCCTTATCGGCAGAAAATTGATAGCCTCTTTAATAGTCGTGTGAATGTCGTCAGTAAGGAGTCTGCACTGATGGGCAAAGGAATGTCGATGAATGATTTACGCGAGAATCTAACAATTCTTGTGCTCAGTGTTGATTCATTTGCCACGAATACAGGCAATGATCGTAAATCGTATCGTGAGAATGAGAATCTATCTGAGATCATCAAGCAATACTACCAATCCATCAGCAAGGTGAAAGGTGCAGACGAGTATTCATTAATGAACTTAATCTACCATTTGCGTCCTGTTGCCATCATTGACGAAAGCCACAACTTCGAAAGTAATCTGCGTCTGGATATGCTGAACAGTTTACACCCTAGGTTTATTCTTGATTTGACAGCCACGCCAAGAGACAAGAGTAATGTGATTAGCTTCGTAAACGCTGCAAGATTGAAAAAGGCTAACATGGTAAAATTGCCTGTTATCGTCTATAATCTTAATTCTGCAACAGAAGTGCTATTTTCTGCAGTTAAGTTGCAGGAGAATCTGGAGAAGAAAGCCGTTGAGGAGGAGAAGAAAGGGGGCAAATACATCCGTCCCATTGTTTTGCTACAAGCTCAGCCAAAATCGAAGGACGATAGCATCACATTTGAGCAAATTAAAAAGAAACTTCTGAGTTGGAATATTCCAGAGAATCAAATCAAGATAAAGACGGCTAATGTTGACGAAATAAAGAATATCAATTTGATGGACAGAGACTGCCCTGTTCGTTTCATCATTACAGTCAATGCCTTGAAAGAAGGTTGGGATTGTCCTTTCGCATACATATTGGCATCGTTGGCTAATAAGACTTCACGGATAGATGTAGAACAGATACTTGGCCGTATTTTACGCCAACCTTACACCAAACAGCATCAAACAAGACTACTGAATCTATCTTACGTATTAACATCATCTTCCTATTTTTTGGAAACTGTAGATAACATAGTTGATGGATTGAATAAAGCCGGATTTGGGAAACGAGATTACAGGGTTGCTTCTGAGAAGCAAATGGCAGCAGCTATTGCACGGCCAAAAGAACCTTCGCTGTTTGATGAGCAAACAGATGACTTGATATTAGAAAATGAAACTGTTTCGTTCGATGATCCAGTTAATCAGTCAACTATTTCTGATGCGGTAAAGGATATTGAGGAGAATGCTGAGGCTGAAGGTGAGAAGTACGAAGCTGCCATCAACGAAAACAATGATACATCAAACATACCCGATTTGAATACATCAACAATAAATGAATGTTTCGCATCTGCGAAAGAATTGGTTCTTCCTCAATTCGTGATGCCCGTAAAATACGATAATACTTTCTTCCAAGAAGACAAAGAGGTTCTTGTTACAAAAGAAGCATTAAGTGAAGGCTTTGAATTGGACAAACAAAGCAGGGATATAAGTTTTGTATGGACAGACATTAAAGGAGTTCAGATTGATGTTGATGGTAGTGACTCAACACCAAAACATAAGGAATTGAGTGCTGATGAAATCAATTACTTCAATCAACAGATTTCAAGTCTTGCACCAGAACATCAAAAAACTCAGATTGCAAAATATATTGCTAAACAGATAAGGTATGATTATATAGCAGATAATCAGATTACCGACTACCTGTTGTCTATCTTCAAAAACTATTCAGACATTCATATTTCTGACATTATTGCCCATAAAGAAATGGCAGTAGAGATTGTCAAGGATAGAATAGAAGAATTCCTGTTTGAATACCGCAAAGAGAGATTCAATCAGAGAAGGAAAATGCAAAGAATAAAGTGTGTGCCAAAGTATGTATTTCCTACATCTATGCCAGTTGTAAAAGAGTCACATATGGCAAAAGGACTGTATGAGCGTGAAGACGGAAAGATAAATACTTTCGAATATACCGTCATCAATAAAGTTGCTAATCTTCCCAATGTGGAATGGTGGCACAGAAACCCTACGGGTAAAAACGGCTTCTGTATCAATGGCTATATCAACCATTATCCTGACTTCATTGTGAAAATGAACAATGGCACGATCGTTATTATTGAAACAAAAGGTGATGACAGGGATAACTCTGATAGTAAGAATAAATTGGATTTAGGTCTGAAATGGGAAGCTGATGCAGGAACAGGTTATAAATACTTTATGGTGTTTGAGCATAATAGGATTGATGATGCTGTAGATGTTCAAGAATTGTTGGAGATATTAAAAGGAATGTGTTAAAGAATTAGAAAAATAGGGCAATGGAGAGAATTGTATTTGTTGAAGGCAATATAATCGCCTATAGTGGTAATCACCTAGCAAAAGGATTAGTATGTTTAGCGACAGACAAATACAAAGAGAAGGCTGTTGAAGTAATCAATGGTGATCTTGAATTGTACGAACACAATCGGATAATTCCTTTCTATACTTATGCCGCCAGAGGCGGGGTAACATCTCTTGGCCATAATTTAGGAGTTGTGCATAGTCCTAGTAATGTATTAAACCTCTATAAAGAAGAGATAGAAAAGATTAAAAGATTATTAAACCTTGTAGTTCCTGAAGATCTTCGTCCAACTCATAATAGACATCTATTTATTGGAGTAATCGGAACATTAGAATTGTTTTTGTCTGAAATGATTTCTTGTTTAGTGCTGGGTGAAGAACAGTTTTATCATAATTTTATTGAAAATACTAGTTACAAGATTTCTCTGAAAGATATAGAAGAAGGAGGACAGATGTTGGACAAAGCGATTTATAAAGTTATACACAATATTAATGCTCATAAATTAAAGGAAATAAAGGATGTCTTCAAGAATGTTTTTGATGTAAATATTCCAAATACCACTGAACTTGGAAGGTATATAGAGAAAAGGCATGACTTAGTTCACAGAAATGGCAATAGAGTCGACGATAGAACTTTGAGATATGTGGATATTACAGATAGAATATTGCAGGACCTTATTCTTGTGGTAGATACTTTTGTCGATCATTTAATGGATGCCCTAGTATTACCAATAGAAAAGTGGAATGAAGGTTTTGAAAATACGGGGACTGGTCATTGATTCGTTATAAATAAGGTGTAGTCCGAATAAAGGGATTACTTATGCAAACGAAATATGAATATGAAAGAAAAAGAAGTAAAGAAAGATTTGGCAACGACCTCTAAAGGCATTTTGCAGAACAATGATTCTGAATATGTGAGACTTGTCTCACATATTTCAGGATTGTGGGAGAATGCAAAAGAAAAGGCAGTTTTTGCCGTTAACACAGAATTGCTTAAAGCAAGCTGGGGCCTAGCGTTATTTCTTCTGCCAAAGCCACAGACTATCTGCTGCCTGCTAATGATAACGATGAAGAATAACAGGAATGTAATATATGATAGTTAATGATATTTCGTTATGGGGGGCAGCGCTTGTGGCTATTATAGTAGTTATAGCGATGATTGCATTGGGCTTCGTTGACAGGAAGATGCTGCGTCGTATGCTGGTTGTATTCGGAGCGACGATGGCGCAGATGGTTGTCGTGGGTGCCGTTGTGTTGTTGGCCTTCAAGACGTTTGCCTGGTGGGCCTATCTGCTCTGGTATTTCCTGGTACTGTTTTTGTCGATCTGCAGGGTGCTGTATCCTATCCAGTTTATGTGGAAAAGGATGCTACTGCCCATAAGTGCTGCGGTGCTGGCGGGCAGCATCGATGATTCGCAAAGGGGCACAGAAACAAGGTGCTCGATAATTATAAAAACTCCATAAATATGAAGAAACCACAGTGGCTTGAGAAAGAGAAACTCTATAGCATCATGTTCGAGTCGGAGCGTCCTGCCGGGCGTATCTTCGACCTCACGCTGATGACGGCTATCTCGCTGAGTATCATCATCTCGTTTATCGAGACAATACCCTCATTAGCGCATACTTTTAAGTTTATACTGGAGATACTGGAATATCTGCTGACCTTCTTCTTTACGGTCGAGTATATTGCCCGTGTCTACTGCTCGCCCAAGCCTCGCGAGTATGTGCTGAGTTTCTTTGGCGTCATCCGCCTTACCTCTCCTATTTCCTGCCTCACGCACGATACATGATTCTGTTGCGTTCGTTCCGCTTTATCCGTATCTTCCGAATCTTCAAGTTGTTCAGCTTCATCAACGAGGGATACATGCTGATGCACTCGCTTCAGAAGAGTCTTACCAAGATTTCTGTCTATTTCTTGTTTGTGCTGATACTGGATATCTGTCTGGGTACACTGATGTTTATGGTGGAGAACGGTCAGCCTAATACACAATTCACGGATTTGGCTACATCGGTCTATTGGGCCATTGTCACGATGACTACCGTCGGCTATGGCGACATTACGCCTGTTACCCCCATAGGACGCTTGCTGTCTGCTTTCGTCATGCTGCTGGGTTATACCATCATTGCCGTTCCCACAGGTATTGTAACGGCCAACATTATTGACGAGACGAAAGAAAAGCCGAAGGACGGGCATTGTCCGCGTTGTGATGGTATGGTACGCGATGAAGACCACTATTGTTCACATTGCGGAGAAAAGCTGTAGAAAAGTATGATTCTGGTATTCGGAGGTACAACAGAGGGGCGCAAGGCTGTGGAAGTGCTGGAAGAGGGTGGTAATGCCTATTATTACAGCACGAAGACAGGAGAGCAGGACATCACCCTGCATCATGGGCAACGGATAGACGGGGCGCTCGATGCTGAGGCGATGCTGACGTTCTGTCGTGAACATGACATCCGTCTCATTGTAGATGCTGCCCATCCCTTTGCATACCAACTCCACCAGACCATCGCTCAGGTTTCTGAATCACAGAATATCCCCACCATCCGTTATGAACGTATCTATCCTGAGCGAGATGCTGAGATAACCTGGATCGACGACTACAGTCAGATACCTCATGACATTCACTCTCTGCTGGCAACGACTGGTGTGCAGAGTATCGCCAAACTGAAGCCGTTGGAGGCTGAGGGCATCAGAATCTATTATCGTATCCTCCGAAGGGAGTCGTCGATAGCTTTAGCCTTGAAGCAGGGAGCCAGTCCAGAACAACTCTGCTATTATGAGGATCCTCAGGATATTCCCGTCGAAGCTGAGACCATCCTGTTGAAAGAGAGTGGCCTATCTGGAGGTTTTTCAGAGAAGGTTGAGGCTGCCAAAGCAAAAGGAATGAGGATTATCGCCCTGAAAAGGCCACAGACGCCTCAGATATTTACCATCGTCAATGGCCCTTATGGCCTGCGACGGGCTGTTGAGAAGCTGCTGCCAGAGTTCTATCCCCTGCATAGTGGACTGACGACTGGCACTTGTGCGACAGCTGCGGCTGTAGCTGCAGTGTCGGCCTCGCAAAATCCCTCTGTGGTACCTGTAATCCTGCCAAACGGAGAGACCATCCATGTGCCTGTTGGCTATGGCGAGGGATATGCCTATTGTATCAAGGAGGCTGGCGATGATCCTGATGTGACGAATGGTATTGAGATCCGTGCGAGTGTGAAGCCTTCTGAAACTTTTGAGATTCTTGGTGGCGAAGGCGTGGGAAGGTTTACGCTTCCTGGTTTTGACTATCCTCCTGGCGAAGCAGCCATTAATAAGGCACCACGAGAGATGATCCGCCAGAATCTGGAACGATTTGGTATGCCTTTACAGGTGACGATTTCCGTTCCGCAGGGTGCAGAGATTGCTCGCAGAACCTTTAACCCTCGTCTGGGTATCGAAGGGGGAATCTCGATTATTGGTGTCTCTGGTATCGTGAAACCTTTCTCAGAAGAAGCCTTTATCGACAGTATCCGCAAGTGTATGAATGTGGCTAAGGCCAGTGGTACGAATCGTGTGGTGATTAACAGTGGTGGCAAGAGTGAGCGCTTTGTGAAAGCCCTCTATCCAGACTTGCCTCGACAGGCTTTTGTGGAATATGGTAACTATATCGGAGAGACACTGAAAATCGCTCACGAACTGAATTTCGAAAGTGTGACCCTTGGCGTGATGCTTGGAAAAGCGGTGAAATTAGCAGCAGGTCATCTCGATACCCATAGTCGTAAGACTACGATGGATTTGGATTTCATCCAGCAAATGCTTCAAGAATCGGGTATAAAAATCGATATCAGCGATATTACCTTGGCGCGAGAACTTTGGGAGCGGATTTCTTCTGATAAACTAAAAGACTTTGCGCATACTGTGATACGTCATTGCGCTACTTATTGTAACCCTCTTTTACCAAAAGCATCACTTACGATTCTGTTGATTGATGACAATGGCGTCATCTACGGATAAAATCTATTCTTCTACTTCACTCTTTCTTTTGCCAAAAAGTACAGCTGCAATCACAGGTGCACCAACGAGGGCTGTCACACTATTAACGGGCAAGGCGCCCTCGAAGCCTGGCATACGGGCAATGAAATTACAAAATAGTGCCAAAGCTGCACCACAGAGCGCTGTGGCTGGCATGAGTATACGATGGTCGGACGTACGGAAAATAGCACGTGTCAGATGAGGTACAGCGAGGCCGATAAACATGATTGGACCGCAATAAGCTGTAACAATCGCCACAAGGATGCCTGAAGAGATAATCACCAGCATACGACTACGACGGATGTTCAAGCCAAGATTAGCTGCATAGCGATCGCCAAGCAGCATCAGGTTCATATCCTTCACCAACAAACAGGCTAAAGGCAAAAGGATGCACATCAGTACGATGAAGAGCACCATTTCATCACCTGAAACGCGAGAGAATGATCCCAACCCCCAAACCACGAAGGCCTTGACATCTTCTTCTGGCGACAAGAACTTCAGTACACCAATAATGGCATTAGCCAGATAACCTATCATGACACCTATGATTAATAAGGTGACATTGCCCTTTACCTTTTGTGATATCCAAAGGATGAGCGACAATACGGCTAAGGCACCGGCGATGGCAGCAACACTTATGGCGGCATCGCCCAGATAACCCAGACGTGATAAGGCCACGCCTCCGATTCGTCCTGAAAGCAACACCACAAAAGCCACACCTAGGGCAGAACCATTGCTGATACCCAAGACAGAGGGACCTGCCAAGGGATTCCGAAATACCGTTTGCATCTGTAGACCACTTACTGCCAAGCCTGCTCCAGCAACAATCGCAGTCAGGGCTTGTGGTAATCGACTACTGAAGATAATGTTCGTCCAGATTTCATTCGACTCAGTACCTGTAAGAATACGATACACTTCCATCATGGGTATCCTGACAGAGCCAATGAACAAATTGACCACCAAGAGAATGGCGATTGTCGCTATGAGGACGATGAACTTTGAAACTCTCATATTTTTTTCTACAACGGATTACACGGATTTCACGGATTGTCACATGCAACAAAAATCCGTATAATCCGTAAAATCCGTTGTTTATTTTAATAATTTATAGTAAGTAGGCTGGTAGTCTGGTTCTACGAGTTCAGGATGGAAGATGGCTACGAAATCCTTTAGCAATACATCTGGTTGTACAGGCGAAATTTCGTAATAGGCCTGTTGCTTCATATTGCAGTAGATGACCTTCTTCTCTTTATAAGCTTTGAAGAGTTCATTGCGAGGCTCTGAGGCTTTAAGTGCTTCATAGCTAAAATCGCCTGGGAAGCTGTTCAGAATGCGCCAGTAATCTGCCTTTGCTGCCAGGGCATACATCTTTTCGAATTCCAAATCTTCACCAGCAGTCTCTTCGTCTTGAATTACGTATTCAGCACCAGCATCCCTGAATATCTGAGCCAGATAGTTCTTGCCTCCTACAGCATGCCAATTGCCATAGTGCATCTCGCCAGAAAAAACGGTGGGTCTTGAAGCTACTGCAGCTGCAGCTTCTTTCAGATCGCAATATCGCTTTTCGATTCCTGTAAATACCTCGTTCGCCTCACGCTCCTTACCAATGAGCATGCCCACAAACTTTATCCACTCAGCCTGACCTAAAGGGTTGAGTTCCTGATATCCCAAGTGTGGCACGAGCATGATGCCTGTTTCCTTGATGGCATCATAGCCACCTCGTTTTGAGGGTGAAATGAAGATTAAGTCAGGATTAGCAGCCAGCACCATCTCTGTATCGAAATTACCCTCCATGCCAATCTTTACGATGCGTCCGTCTTTCACTCTTTCAAGAATATCCTTGTTGAAGAGATTCTTCGTGCCCGTTAGTCCTTTTACGACATCGTGGGCATTCAAAATGGTGAAGTTGGATAGTTGCAGCGAGGTCATACAGATGGTACGCTTGATAGGTACAAGAATCCTGGTATATCCGCTGGGTACTTCTGCATCTTCTGCATGTACCAAGGCAAAATGATCATTTTTGCCAACATCGACAAGACGGATATTGGAAGAGTCGCGTACACTGAAGCCTGTGGCATATTTAACCTCAATGGAAACGATGGAATCATTCGACTCCGCATCGCTATTTCCTTGCATCTTAGCGTTCTTACCAGAACAAGCGCAGAGCATCGTGGCAATCACCAACAAGAGGATATTTTTCTTCATTTTTATATCGATTTTTTGTTTCTGACTGCAAAATTACAAAATATATCTGATAATGACAAGAATAACCATTAATACTTCTGCAGTTCGATTCACTCGCACTGCTTTTTTCATGTCTTTTGTCGTAAGTGCTCGTTCGTTTTCGCCAATAAATGGTTTGTCGAAGAGTTTGCCAAAATAGTAATGCGGGCCTCCAAACCTGCAATCTAAGATACCAGCAAGGGCTGCTTCAGGATAACCGCTATTGGGCGAAGCATGATTTCTGCCATTCTTCCAGACGAAAGTGAAAAGTCGAGAGTGGAAAGTGGAAAGAACTTGTGGTAAAATCATCAGCAAGGCTGTTATTCGAGCAGGGATATAATTGGCAATGTCATCGATATGTGCAGCCCAGCAACCAAAGGCTTTGTAGCGATCCGTCTTGTAGCCTATCATCGAGTCGAGGGTATTCACCATTTTATATGCCAACATGCCAGGAACGCCTAAAATCGCCAACCAAAAGAGTGGGGCTATCACACCATCACTCAGGTTCTCTGCCAATGTTTCGAGAGCAGCTGTTCTTACCTCTTGCGCAGAAAGTTCTGAGGTGTCGCGCCCAACGATCCGAGCCACCTGCTTACGACCCTCATCCAAAGAGCGATCTAAGGCAAGGAAGACTTCTCGCACTTCTCGAATCAGCGTGGTTCCTGCCAGGCAATAGAAAATAGCGATGGCATCGAAAAGAAGTAAGAGGGGAGTAGGAAGAGGTAAGAGAAGACGACGCAAAATCCAAGTAAGGATGAAAACGAGGGCAATGAGCAAAAGAGCAACCAAAGCGCCTTTCGTTTTGCGATGATTGCCATGATTCAGTTTGTGCTCGCAAGCAGCAATCGTCTTACCAAACCATACGATAGGATGAGGCAACCAAATGGGGTCGCCAAACAGCAAATCGAGCAACCAACCTGCCAGCAAGGGTAATATGGCGAATATCCAACTATCCATTTTTCAATCTTGTGAAAGTGTAAATTGCTGCAACCAATTCATCATTACTGTCAGGATCTTGTGCCGCAATACGGAAATGACAATCCTTGAGACCTGCGAAGTTAGAGGCATCGCGAATCAGAAACTGATGCTTCTCAAGTAGATATGCTTTCAGTTCTGCTGCTGAGGCCTGCTGGATAGAACAAAGCATGAAATTGGTCTCTGAGGGATAGACATGAATGCCAAAAATGCCTCGCAACCTCCTGGCAAGAATCCTGGCTTCTGCTAATAAGTCTTCCATCATATAGCGCTCATAAGGGTGCTTGTTGGCAAGGAGCCACTTGCCTGCTTCGATAGCCAGAGCGTTTATAGCCCAAGGGCGATAATTGGTTCGCAGGCGTTGGATAACGGAAGCAGGAGCAGTGATGAATCCTAAGCGCAAGCCAGGGATGGCAAAACGTTTTGTCATGGAGTGGATTTGTATCACATTCTGCATATCGATGGCCTCGCGTGGTGAAAGGATCCCTCTCCAAAGATAGTCTTCATAAGACTGGTCGATGATAAGCCAATGATGTCGACGAGACAGAATCTGGAGCTTTTCCAAAGGGTACACCTCGCCCGTAGGATTATTGGGATTGCAAAGCCAACGAATGGCTCCTCCTTTAGGTGCTTCTTCGTAGCCATACATCAGACAAGCATCAGCATACTCGCTGAATGTAGGACGCTTCACAGCAAAGGTGCGTTCGTCTCGTAGCGTTTGTGCTATCAGATAAATCGCATCCGTAGCTCCACTCGTAACGAGTACTTCGTCTGGATGGATATCATACTCTTTGGCCAAAGCTACTTCTAAAGCATGGGCAGAAGGCTCAGGATAATGATTAATCACCTCCATGCGAGTGGCTAAGAACTCGCACAATCCGCTGGTATCGATCAGTGGCGAGATATTGCTACTGAAGTTACAGCGTATAGGGCCGTATTTGTAGATATCGTCACCGTGTCCTTCAATCATCGTTCGTCAGAATTTGATAGATGCGATCCATATCCACATGTTGGCGCACATGGGTGGCCAGTTTATCGTATTGTTCCTCTTTAAAGGCAACTAAGTCGAGCGATTGGTGCGTCTCGCCTTTATGCCCCAGCAGATGATTAATCACAGGGGCATTGTCCAGGAAACCATGAATGTAGGTGCCAATGCAATGATCTGTCTGCAAGATCGCTTCGTTCGTATCACTCACACCCTGATGAATCTCGTAGCCCTGACACGTCTGACCATCAAAGCGGAAAGTAACCTGACGTGTGGTCTTCTCTGTGGTCATCGTGGTATGGATAGGCAAAATGCCAAGTCCAGGCAGACTCGTAATGCTCCCTTCGATACCATCAGGATCATCCACCGTTTGTCCCAACATCTGATATCCACCACAAATGCCAATAACCATTTTTCCCTCTCGATGGGCACGCTGTATCGCTTGGGCACAACCATTCCGTCGTAGTTCCATCAGGTCGTCGAGCGTGGCTTTCGTTCCAGGCAAAATGATGATATCCGCATGCTGAATATCAGAGGTATTATTGGTATAGAAGAGGTTTACACGAGGGTCGCGCTCTAGGGTATCGAAATCGGTATAGTTGCTGATATGTCGCAAAAGCACCACGGCTACATTCACCTTTCCCTCTGCCAATTGTCGACGCTTCTGTTCCAATGCTACGCTATCTTCCTCATCGATGTAGATGTCTTTATAATAGGGTATGATGCCAAGTACGGGCACCCCGCAAATCTCTTCCAACATGCGTTTGCCCTCATCAAAGAGGCGCATATCACCACGGAATTTATTGATGATGATACCTTTGATGCGTTTTCTGTCTTCTGGCGATTGCAAGGCGATGCTGCCATAGACAGAGGCAAATACGCCTCCACGATCGATATCACCCACCAAAATCACGTCTGCTTTCGCATGTCTGGCCATAGGCAGATTTACTAAATCTGTATCCCTGAGATTAATTTCTGAAATACTTCCTGCCCCTTCCATTACGATGGGGTTATAGCGTGATTCCAAGCGATCGAAAGCATCACAAACCTCTTTTCTGAAATCAATATCGCTGGAGCCACGTCGCCAATAATCGTAGGCATTCTTATTGCCTATGGGCTTACCATTCAGCACCACTTGCGAGGTATGATCGCTCTGAGGTTTCAAGAGTAGCGGATTCATGTCTGTATGACAAGGAATGCTTGCTGCTTCTGCCTGAACTGCTTGGGCTCGCCCTATCTCCAGGCCCTCTGGCGTAGCATAGCTGTTCAGGGCCATGTTCTGCGCCTTGAATGGTGCAGGCTGATAGCCATCTTGCTTGAAAATACGACAGAAGGCAGCAGCAACAATGCTCTTGCCTACATCGCTGCCAGTACCAGCGAACATGATGGGATGGAGGGATTTACGATTTTCCAATTGACGATTTACGATTTAAATGTTATACAGATGGGTATAGGATGCCAAGACGTTCTTGTATCTGAACACGGGGGTGGCTACAGGCTCGCCCTTGGCATTATAAACTTGCGTTACTGATGCTGGCACTTCATCCATAAACTGGGTATAGTGGAATTCATGCCCTCGATACTTTTTGCCATCGAGCTCAAATTGGCGATAGCCTAACGAGAGCTTCCTGTCAGCCTTGCGAGCAGAAATCGAGTAGGGGAGCACGTCGCACATAGGGTACTCGCCATCGTCAGTAACAATTCGTTTGCAGAGATACATCATCCCCCCACATTCTGCTACGATTTTTCCTCCACTTTCTGCAAAGTCCTTGATGGCTTTTCTGCAAGTCTCGTTTTTCACGAGCGCCTCCAAATGTTTCTCTGGATAGCCCCCTGGCAGATAGAGCAAATCGATGCCGTTAAAATCGGGCACCTCTTTTTCTGGGTCGAAGAAACGCACAGACTTAAAGGCATCAATGGCTTCCTGATAGACAAAGCTAAAGCTCTCTGTATTGCGGGCTAGGAGCGCAGATTGTTCCCACGTTGGGAATAAATTATTCCCACGTTGGGAATAAAACATTCCCACGTTGGGAATAAAATTGGGGGTTAAAGCCCGCCAATCGACATGTTTCTCTAAAAGAGTGATCAGCTTCTGAGTCTCAGGCTGTTCAGAGAAGTCGAGACCCAGATAGCGAGAGCTTTGTTCGAGTGAAGTATCTTTAGGCAGATAGCCCAAACATGGGATGTTCAAGTCCTCGCACACTTGTTTCAGCATCTCGAAATGGCGTGCTGATCCCACCTTATTAAATATAATACCCCCAAAACGGAGGTCTTTCCTGAAGTTTACGAACCCAGAAATCAATGCAGCCATCGAGTAAGCAGCTGATTTCGCATCCACTACCAAAACGATAGGGATGTCCAATATGCGGGCAATCTCCGATGACGAACCTTTATCTCGATCGTAACCATCGAAAAGTCCCATCATGCCTTCTACGATGGCAATATCAGCATCCTCGCCATAATGACTGAATAGCGCCTTGATATGCTCAGGTGTCGCCATGAAAGTATCTAGGTTTACAGAGGGTCGCCCACAAACAGCAGCATGGAATTTGGTGTCGATATAATCAGGCCCGCACTTGAATGGTTGCACCTTCATGTCTTTCGATGCAAAAAGTGCCATCAAGCCTCTGGCAATCGTTGTTTTGCCAGAGCCGCTAGTAGGAGCTGCAATCATAAAAGCTGCTTTCATACCTGCAAAGATACACACTTTCTGTATTATTTTGCACATAATCTGCATTTTTTTCACTTTAATCTCTTCACTTTTCATTTTTTTATGTATCTTTGCCACCGATTTATGGCAATCTGGTGGCTGTAGCCGCCTGATGTAAGGGAATCCAGTGAGAGTCTGGAACTGTTCCTGCAGCTGTAATCCCCATTGATGGGTTTGCTTGTATAACGCCACTGACTTGAGGTCGGGAAGGTAAAGCAGACTGGGGAAAGTCAGAATACCTGCCAATCTACAAAATGATACCTTCGCTCAGGAGATAGCGATGTGGAAAAAGGAAGAATTATGAAAATAAGGCAAAGTCTGGCTATTAGCCTTTGGCTGTTGGCTGCAAGTATATCTGCACAGACAGATATCTGGCGCCAGGATAGTCTGCAAGAGGTTGTGGTAACGGGTACTGGTACCCAGCATCTTTTGAAGAACGCCCCTGTACAAACAGAGGTGATTACGAGTCGTATGCTGAAGGATTATGGTGGTCGCAGTCTGGAAGATATCCTTGCAGGATTGACGGCCTCGTTTGCTTTCAGCGAAGACGATATGGGCTCGCAGATGCAGCTGAATGGCTTGGGCAATGACTATATCCTGATACTGGTGAATGGCAAGCGCATTCATGGCGATGTAGGTGGACAGAATGACTTGGGACTTATCGATCCCCAGAACATCGAGAAGATAGAAATCGTAAAAGGTGCTTCGAGTGCGCTCTATGGCTCGGATGCGATTGCTGGCGTTGTGAATATCATTACGAAAAAGCACAACGAGGGCCTTTTGGTAGAGAACACCACACGAGGTGGTAGCTATGGCGATCTTCGCCAGCATAATGGCTTGGGTATCGCTATCGGCAAACTGAAAAGCTATACCAACTTCCATTTGCAGCATTCCGATGGTTGGCAGAATACAGCTACAGAAGATCCTCGCCAAACAGAGTTCTTGATAGAAGACTCTCGTAACATGACGGTTAATCGCCATACCAATTGGCAGGTTTCTGAGCGCCTTACCTTCGAGCCCATGAAGAATATGGAGTTTTATGCTGAGGGTAGTACGTATTGGAAGCGTATCTATCGTCCCTGTGGCAAATATGCAGCAGTAGATGTGAAGACCTACGACATGGAATATCGTAACCAGAGTCTTGCTGCTGGTGGTATCTGGAAGTTGAATAAGACAGACCAATTGACACTCGATGTAAACTGGGATCGTCATGCCTACTATTATTATTACACAGCTACGACCCTTACCGATGGTTACGACCCTTATGGTAATTTTACACCTTATTATCCTTATTTTGCGAGTTGCAGAGCGATCAGCGTCGAATTATGGCTCATCTGAAGGGAATCTTCTCGTTGCCTTATGGTAATCGTCTGAGTGGAGGTTTAGAGTGGCGCTATGATTATCTCGAAGCTCCTATGCGAGTAGACGGAGGTGTAGCGAGAGATAATACAGAAGCTGCCTATGTTCAGGATGAATTCAGCTATGTGTTCAATCCGAAGCTTTCTGCGAATATCACAGCAGGTTTGCGCCTGAATCACAACGTGCAGTTTGGCGTTCGTCTCACACCAAAGATTTCAGGTATGCTCTCTATAGGCGATGGTATTCGTTTGCGTGCCACTTGGAGTCAGGGCTTCAAGACCCCTACACCCAAGGAGCAGTTCTATCGCTACGTGAAGTATATGAACGCCACCTATTTATATTTAGGTAATGAGAATCTATCGCCTCAGACTTCCAATTACTACGCTGTGAGTGGCGAGTATAATTGGAAAGGTCTGAACCTGACGATAACGGGCTATCTGAACAATGTGGATAACATGATTACCCTTGTGACGATTCCTAATTCTCAGGCGCCAGCTGCATATATTGCGAAGTATGATCCCAGAAGAATCTGGAATCAGCCAAAACCAAAGGTGTAGACTTCAGCTTGCGCTATCGTATCAATCGTGACTGGTTAGTTGGGGCCTCCTATAGTTATCTCGATACGGATGCCAAGAAATACGATACCACCCATGATCGACTCGTGGATGTGGTCATCGATGGCATGGCTCATCATAAAGGTAGTTGGTTTGCTACTTGGAATCATGAGTTCTCATCGAAGTACAATATGGGCTTAGGTCTCTATGGTCGTATGTCGAGCAAACGTTATTATCAGATTAATGGCGATGGTAAGGGCTATCAGATTTGGCGATTTACTACCAACCATGAGTTCCCCGTCAGCAAGAAATGGCTCTTCCGAGTAGAAGGTGGTGTCGACAATATTTTCAATTATGTAGATCGTACTTATCATGGTCTGCATCTGGGAACCACGAATCCGGGGCGTACCATTTATGGTTCGCTCACCGTTCGTTTCTCACATGGCAAGAAATTGAGATTTACTAACAATAAGTTTAATTCTAAAACAACTAACAATGAAGAAGATTAAGTATTTAGTAATGGCATTTGCTGCCATTTGTTTCACTGCTGGTCTTACCTCTTGCGAAAAAGAGAAGGAAGTAGAGAAGATCGTAGAAGTACCCGTTGAGGTTGTAAAGACCGATACGATTAAGGTTCCCGTAGAGGTGCCTCAGGACAATAACTGGTCGAGGTATCAGAAGGAAGTTACTAACCACGTGAAGGACAACAAGAAGAATGACAAGGTGATTCTGCTTGTGGCCTTCGGTTCTACCTGGCAGCAGGCTTTCGATACTTTCGATGGTACGATTGAGGCTTATCAGAAAGATTTTGCAGGCTATGACGTATTCCTGAGCTACTCATCTGCTATCTGTATCAACCGTGCAGCTGCTGGTGAGAACACCGATCCTCGTTACTACTATGCACCTCCTTTCTGGCTCAATGCCTTTGCTGATAAGACAGTGCAGTACGATGAGATCGTAGTTCAGTCATTGCAGGTGATCCCAGGTGAGGAGTACACCCGTGTCATCAACTACATCAAGGACTTTGCTAACAATGCCAATGGTGACCTCGACGATGAGTATCTCTCGAGAGTTGTTCTGAAACTTGGTGTCCCCCTGTTGCAGGATGCTGAAGCCGACGTGAACCTTGTGGCTACAGAGCTTAATACGCTCTATGCTGATAAGGCTAAAAAAGGTGTGGTTGCCTTCATGGGTCATGGTAACCCCGATGCGTACGATACCTATAAGGCTAACATTCGTTATACCGAACTTGAGCAGGCTTTGCAGAAGTTCAGCAAGAACTACTTTGTAGGTACTGTCGACATGATGGGTAACTTCAAGACCAATGTCTATGATAGAATGCAGCAGAGTGGTATCAAGAGTGGCAAGGTATTCTGCCATCCGCTGATGTCTATTGACGGTGATCATGGTCACAATGATATGGCTGGTGACGATGATGACAACTGGCAAGATGGTATAGGCTTCACTCCCAACGAGGATGGTGAGGTAGAGGACACTTCATGGAAGAAGTTCTTCTGGCATCTGGGCTATGAGTGCAACGACGATACAATGATCAATCTCGGTTTGCTCGAACTCCCCACTATCCGTCAGGTATGGATGAACCACACTCAGGATGCTATCAACGGTGAGCCTTTGGACTTCTACCACTCTAAGAATCCAGAATAAAAAAGCTATAAAAAGCCTTACGTTAATTATTATTTAGGTTGAAAACAGGAGATTTGTCGTGAGACAAGTCTCCTGTTATTAATTTCATTATTTTTAGGTATTGCAGCATTGAAGAAAACCGACTACCTTTGCACTCGATTTTGAATATGATTAGGTAGTATTAAAATGATGAAGAAAATTCTATGTTTGCTCTTGTTGAGCACAATGTTAGTTTCTGCCCAAGCAGAGGACGATTTTGAGAAATACCGTATTGGAGGTTATGGCGAGATGCTAGCTACCTTTAAAGATTATGGATTAAACCGTTTCTATGGTGGCAGTAAAGGTAACACCAAGAAGAACCATAATGAAATTAGCATCCCTCGCTTCGTAATTTCTGGTGATTACAAAATCAATCCTAAGTGGATACTTAGTGCCGAAATAGAGTTTGAATCGGGTGGAACTGGTATCACCTACGAGATTGAGGCTCAGTCAGGTAGTGAAAATGGCGAATACGAAACGGAAGTAGAGAAGGGTGGAGAAGTGGCCCTTGAACAGTTCCATCTTACCCGTCTGATTACCCCAGCCTTTAATGTGCGTTTCGGACATATGATAATGCCTGTAGGTTTGACAAACATGCATCATGAACCTCTTAATTTCTTTACTGCAGCCCGTCCAGAAGGCTCTACAACAATCATGGCCTCTACATGGCACGAAACGGGTCTAGCTGTTTTTGGTAAATTTGGTTCAGGTGCTGCTACCTTCGATTATCAGGCCATGATTACCAGTGGTCTTAACCCCAATGGTTTCGATGCCTACAATTGGGTAAAGAAAGCCAAGCAAGGTTTTTTGGAAGTTGATAATTTTTCAGCCCCTGCTTATACAGCCCGTCTAGACTGGAAAGGTGTTAAGGGCCTTCGTGTAGGTGCTTCTATTTTCTATAATCCAAAGGCTCAGAAAAATGCCGATAAATTGATTACCTATTCAGAATATGATGATATAAACGTACTGCTTTATTCTTTCGATGCACAGTATGTGAATAAATACATCACCGCTCGTGCCAACTATCTCTCTGGAAATATAACAGAAACAGTAGGTATCACTGCAGCCAATCGTCGTTACTCTAGCAAGTCGCCCTATAGTCGTATGGGGCCAGTAGCCAAGCGTGGTGTCGACTGGAGTGCCGAGGTGGGTGTAAATATCGCATCCTTCTTCCCAAGCATCAAGAAATTCCCTGTAATCTATCCCTTCGTACATTACAATTATTATAACCCTCAGGAAAAGTGCGAAGATGGTCTGATAGCTGATAACCGTTGTCAGGTTAGCTTGTGGAGCGTAGGTTTGAACTGGAGAATCCTCCCTAACCTCGTGGCAAAAGCCGATTACACCACGCGTCAGATTGGAACGAGTAAGATTTTTGGTTCTAGCCAGTATAATAGCGAAAACGAATTCCGTATTGCCCTAGCTTATCAGCTTTGGTTTAGCAAGAAATAATAATAACTTATAAATAATAGTAACAATGAAAAAGATGATTAAGAATGTAATGCTTTTTATGGCTGCTTGCACACTTACTTTTAGTATGACCGCTTGCAGCAGTGACAAGAACGATGACAACACTACCGAGATTGACATCACCGATCCAAACAATCTCGACTACAGCTCTGCTTATGCTGAGCAGTGGGCCAATTACATGGTAACTGTTTCTGGTCTGTTGGCTGATGATGCCGATGAGTTGTACAATGCTTGGAAAAATGGCTATGCTGATATTTTTAAGAATCACAACAGCGAGGAGTACAAGTCGGCCATCGATTGTGTAGAGCAAATCTTAGATGGTTGCATCGATATCGCCTCAGAGGTTGGTTCTGCCAAAATTGGCGACCCCTATAACCTCTATATGAGTGGTAAGACCACCGAGGCCCTCTATGCTGTAGAGTCTTGGTATAGCTGGCATTCTCGTGACGACTATCGTAATAACATCTACTCTATCCGCAATGCCTACTATGGCTCTCGCGATGGTAAGGTAAATGAGAATTCGCTTTCTGCACTTCTTGTTACTAAGAATCCTGAACTCGATGCAAAGGCCAAGCAGAAAATCCAGGCTGCTGCTGATGCTATCTACGCTATTCCTCAGCCTTTCCGTAACAATATAAACTCTAAGGAGGCTTCTGCTGCTATGTCTGCATGTGCTGATTTGGAAGACTTCATCGCCAATGAGTTGAAGCCTTATTTTACAACAAATATCAACGACGATGCCACACTCGACCCCATTATCAAGCAGTATGTTGATAAGGTAGTACTTCCTACTTACGAGCAGTTGGCTATTCTGAACGATACTCTTGATGGTGCTGTTAAGCAGTTTAAGCAGAACCCCTCTAATGCTAATTTTACCGCTTGTGCTAATGCATGGCTTGCAGCCCGTGAGCCATGGGAGCAGAGCGAGGCATTCCTCTTTGGCCCTGTTGATGAGCTTGGTCTCGACCCCAATATGGACTCATGGCCTCTCGATCAGGCACAGATTGCACAGATTCTGAAGTCGCAGGCTTTCAATAACCTGAACTGGAAAGAGGGCGAGAGTGATGATAAGGTAGAGAAGGCGCAGAGCTTGCGTGGATTCCACACACTGGAGTTCCTTATCTTCAAGGATGGCAAGGCTCGCACCGTCAATTAAGGTGTAAAATGAAATGAACAAATACTTTAAGTTAATACTCCTATTTGCAGGACTCTTTGTATGGTCGTCCTGCGAAGACAGAGACCGACTTGATGTCGACGATATTGAGGTTCCAGCAGGCTATGCATTGTCTGCCGGAACTTCAACTGGCTTTTACAATTCCTCGGTGGCCTATGACCAGGGAGCCAGTTGGTTGTCAGGAACGTATGATGTACGATTCAATAAAGGCGACCGTTTATACGACAATGTAAAGAATTCGAACGAGAATGGTCATGGTGGAGGTCTGGGGCCTGTATATGCAGGTTACAGTTGTGGTAGTTGCCACCGTAATGCAGGTCGCACAGAACCTACTTATTGGACTAGCTTCAAGCAGGGTAGCAACGATGGTTCTGGTCCTTATGGCTTTACCTCGTCACTCATTTATATCACCCGAAAGAATGGAACGTTCTTCCCTAATTACGGACGTGTCATCCATGATCAGGCTATCTATGGCGTTCGCCCTGAAGGTAAGCTGAAAGTTAAAATCGATTCGATGACTTACAGTTTCCCCGATGGTGAGAAATATACACTTTGTGTACCTAGATGGACAGTTACAGAGTGGTATACAGACAGTGTGAAGCCTGAAGACCTCTTCTGTACCGTTCGTGTACCTTTGCGTCACGTAGGTATGGGACAGATGATGGCGCTCGATCCTAACGAGATTGAGGCATTGGCACGCAAGAGTAACTATCCGGAATGGGGTATCAGTGGACGCTGTAACTATATTAATGAGCGTGGCAAACTTCGACTCGGACTTTCTGGCAATAAAGCCCACCATGCCGACCTTACAGTAGAACTGGGCTTCTCCTCAGATATGGGTATGACCAATAGCCGTTATCCAGAAGAAATCTGTGAAGGTCAGATTCAGATGGAGGAAGGCTCGATGATGGGTCTTTCCTATGATATGCTCGATGTCTCGACAGAAGATATGGAGTGTGTCGACCTCTATATGCAGGGACTGGCTGTACCAGCCCGTCGTAACGTGAATGATCCAGATGTCATCGAAGGTGAAAAACGCTTCTATGAAGCAGGATGCCATCTCTGCCATGTGGTAACACTCCATACCAAGACGCGTGGCTCAGAACTACTTGCAGGTACCGAACTCCCCTGGCTTGGTGGTCAGACGATACATCCTTATTCCGACTACTTGCTCCACGATATGGGCTCAGAGATAATGGGTGTAGGTCTTAACGATAATTTCTGTAGTGGTCTTGCCCGTGGTAATGAGTGGCGTACCACACCGCTTTGGGGCATAGGCTTGCAGAAGAAAGTGAACGGCCATACCTATTTCCTTCACGACGGACGTGCCCGCAACTTTGTAGAGGCCATTATGTGGCATGGCGGCGAGGGGGAAGCCTCGAAAAACAAGTTTAAGAACATGAGTAAGAAAGAGCGCGACCAGCTCATTCAGTTCCTTTGGTCACTTTGATAGATAATAGATTATAGTTGATAGTTTATAGTTATGATTACTAAGAAGATATTTGCCATTGTGATGGCATCAAGTATTTCGGCATCCGTTTTCGCACAGACGGAACTCAACATGGAAAACGGTGTGATTCCTATTGCCGACGATCGTGGCTTTACGCTCCAGAGCAACGATGGCAATTTCGTGTTTAAGCCCTACCTGTATTTGCAGGCTACAGGCAATTACAAATATTACGACGATGAAGGTCTCGATAAAGCCTATAATCAGGATAATGTAGCAAACTCCGGTTTTGCCATGCCTTATGCCATTATCGGTTTTACAGGTAAGGCCTTTGGCAAGATCGATTATAATGTCAGCATTAATGCTGCTGCCTCTGGTGGAAATGTTCTCCAGCAGGCCTGGATAGACTATGCCGTAAGTCCTGCACTCCGTTTCCGTGTAGGTAAGTTTAAGACACCATTCACCCATGCCTATCTTACCACTCTTGGCGAAACGCTTTTCTCTTCGTTGCCTACCTCGCTTACTGCAACGGCTATTCTGCCTTACGCACTCAATGCCGTAACCCCTGGTATTGGCACAGGTTTCGACATTGGAGTAGAGATGCATGGCTTCATTGCCAATAAGTTTGGTTATGAGGTCGGTTTGTGGAATGGTACTGGTTCTGGTCAGAATGGTGCTACCAAAACCATTAGCGACGATCTTCATATTCCTTCTTTACTCTATGCTGGTCGTCTTACCTTCCAGCCTTATGGCGCTATGCCACTTACCCAAGGTAACCCCAAACTCCTGCATGAAAAGAAAATGCTCGTTGGTGTCAGTGCCAACTACAATGTAGAATCAGAGAATGAGTCGACCAACGACTTCCGTGCTGGTGTAGAGTTCGCCATGCTGATGAACCGTTGGTATGTAGGTGTCGAGGCATATTATATGCGCATAGGCTTTACCGATCGTCAGAAGATTGATGACAGTTATAACTACTGGGGTGGCTATGGTCAGGTAGGCTATTTCGTTCATCGTCAGTTGCAGTTAGGTCTGCGCTACGATTTCTTCGATCGTAACGGTACTGGCAAAGATGGTATTCTTAATATGCCAGCCGCTACCATCAATTACTTCATACCCAAAACCAATATCAAACTCTCAGCCATGTATCAGTACATAGGTCGCACAGGTCATGCGACACAGCTCGATCGCGACATTGACGACCTTGGTATCTGTACCCACATGGCTCAAGTTATGCTTCAATATGCCTTCTAATATGATAGCAAAGAAATATTTATCATTATTAGCATTGAGCCTGTTGTTCGTCGCTTGCGATGATGGTCGTATTGAGGAAAATACCATTTCGTTCAAGGAGGGCCGTGTCGTGAAAATGACGGGTACGCTATATGGACTGGAGAATTGGCCCGACGAATACAGTGTGGCCATCGCTGGTTTCGACGGTACAGATGATTATGCCGCTATCTCCAAGGCCCTACCTAAAAATGATGACGGACCAGTAGAAGTGGTACTCTCTGGTATCTCTGACAATGTAACGAATGTGCAACTTTGTGTACTCGACCGTCTTCGTCGCCACGTGATGACCTTCCAGCAGATAGAACTCGAACAGACGCGTGACACTATCTACATGGAAGTGGGCACGGTGAATGCCAGCATGTATAATGCTATCCAGCAGAGCTTCTTTAATACCACCTGCGCCAATTGCCATGGTGCATCCAACAGAGCCGCAGCAGGCCTTTATCTTACGGAGGGGAAAAGCTACGATGCCTTGGTGGGGAAACCTTCTAAAAAGGTGCCAGGTATTAATATGGTAGAACCTGGTGATGCCAGCAATAGCCTCTTGCATATCATCCTACATCAGGAGAGTGTAGAAGGCATTTCTATGACCCATCGCGACCTTGTGTCAGAGAAAAATGACCAGAGCATTCTGCCGCTCATCGATAGTTGGATTAATAACGGCGCAAAAGAAAAATAAGGATTATGGATAAGAAACAACAGACATATAATTTTGAAAACGCATTTGCAGAGGTTTTCCAGTTCGATAATGGGACTGAAGTTGCTGAGTACCACATGATGATACATGTCAACTCGTCTCGACTTTCTTTCCCCCAGCAACTGGAAGCTGTTCTGAATGCTTATAGCCAGCTCATAGAAGGAGAACTCAGTGGCGCTCAGGCAGTATTCAAACGCTATTTTTTGAGCGATGCCGCTAATCAGGCCGATGATGTCATCGCCTCCGATGTCACCGATTGTGCCAAGAGTATCATCCAGCAAGCCCCCCTCGATGGCACAAAAATCGCCCTCTGGGTGTATCTGATGACGAACGTACAGACGGGTATCGGCAAGAGTGGCTTGTACGAAGTGCGTCATGGCGATTTCCGCCATCTGTGGAACGGCTCTGCCCATAATATGGCAGCTAACTCGGAATACCAGACACGATTGCTCTTCAATGAGTATAATATGCAGCTGATTCAGGAGGGGTGTACGCTCGAGACCAACTGTATCCGTACTTGGTTTTTTGTCAATGATGTCGATCTGAACTATGGTGGCGTGGTACGTGCCCGTAATCAGTTTTTCTTTACCCAGGGCCTTACAGTAAATACCCATTTCATAGCCTCTACGGGCATTGGCGGGCGACAGCAAGACCCTAATGTGCTCTCTCAGATGGATAACTATGCCATCGCAGGCGTTAAGAAAGAACAGATACACTATCTTTATGCCTCTACCCATCTCAATCGCACCAGCGACTATGGTGTAAGTTTTGAGCGTGGCACTCAAGTAAACTATGCTGATCGTCGTCACGTATTTATTTCTGGTACTGCCTCTATCAACAATAAAGGCGAAATCATGTATCCCAAGGATATCGTTAAACAAACCCATCGTATGTGGGAGAATGTAGAGGCCCTGTTGGCTGAGGCCGATTGTAACTTTAATGACGTCGCCGAGATGGTGGTCTATCTGCGTGATACAGCCGATTACGAACTCGTACGCGAGCTCTATGAGGAGCGCTTTGCTGGCAAGCCATTTGTCATTGTCAATGCCCCCGTTTGTCGCCCAGGTTGGTTGATCGAAATGGAGTGTATGGCAGTAAAAGCCGTCGATTTGCCAACGATGCCGAAATTTTAGTTTATAGTAGATAGTTGATAGTTTATAGTTATGATTACCAAAAGAGTTGTTGCAATAGTGTTTGTAGCGCATTGTTTACTATTCACTATCCACTATCCACTATCCACTATTTCTGCCCGCAGTATCCAGACCATCAATGCAGAAAAGGCGAAAGAAGTGGCACGCGAGCAGGTTGTAGCCAACAATCGTCTGTGTCCCTTCTCTACCTTTGCGCTCGATTTTCTGAATTCAGTCTATGGCAAGAGTAGCTACAAGGGCCTTACTCCTGAACAAGTGGTCTATGGCTGGCTGCTTCGCCCGGACGTTTGGAAAGACGAACCGATGATTCATATCCCAGATGCCCGTCTTCGTGAGCAACTGAATATATCGGGCGAATATGCCAAGTTTTCTGAGCTCTTCGATGATACATTAGGGTATAAGCTCAATTCGTTAGGTTCAGACCTTCCTGAACACATGCAACGTTTTGCACGCGAAACACCAGCAGCTATTAGTCTTGATGAGAAAGTGGGCGATATCATTCTTCTGACGAAGGGACTATTATTTCAGCCACGCCCCGCTAATATGGCACCTTTACCCTCATGGCGTGTCGAGGCTGAAATTCTATGGAATCATACCCACTTATGGGTAGTGATGCTTGTCCTTTTGGCAGTAATCGCTACTTTTTGCTATTTACGCCTCACTTCCCACATCAAAAATACCTAATTGTGATTATTGTGCATATCGGAAATAATGATTACCTTTGCACCCGGTAATCATTAGTTGGTAGTTAATAGTTTAAAGAGATGAAAAATCAGAAGATGTACGAGTCAGATGACAAGATGATTTCACTCATCCGCGACAATTACGACTGGGAAGTTTTGGCATCAATCTGGGTTTTGGAGATAAAACGGTTAAGGAAACGTGTGAGGATAACGATGTAGATACCTATACTTTCTTAGCGGTGGTCAACTATACCATCAATGGCTATGGCGATTTCGAGGCCGATGAGCAATTGTCTGTTCCCACGCTGCTGCACTATCTGGAGGCCAGTCATGCTTATTTTCTCGATTTCCAGTTGCCTTATATCCGTCGCGAGTTGCAGGAGTCGCTCGATGAAAGCGAATCGCTTGCCAAGCTTATTCTTCGCTTCTACGATGAATATGCCCACGAGATTCGTCGCCACATGAAATACGAGCAAAAGACGCTGTTTCCATACGTACAGTCACTGATAGAGGGCCATCCTGCTAATGATTATAACGTGGAAACCTTCTCAAAGCATCATGGGGCTACCGATAAGAAGTTGCGTGAGTTAAAGCTACTTATTATCAAGTATCTGCCCCAAGACGGTCTGCATAACAACCAACTTACGGCTACGCTCCACGATATTTACGAAAACGAAGTGTGGCTTCGTCAGCATGCCGAGGTAGAAGACCGTATTTTTACACCTGCTATTAAGCGACTGGAGCTATTGACCAAGCAAGAAGATGTCTCCAAGAATATCACCTCGATGGTATTCAGGAGTGGTCAGGATAATAGCGAGGCACTCAGCGACCGTGAGCGAGAAGTGATTATCGGGGTGGTACAGGGCATGTCGAACAAGGAGATTGCCGACCATCTCTGCATCTCTGTCAACACCGTTATCACCCATCGTCGTAACATCGCACGTAAATTGCAGATCCACTCTCCTGCAGGTCTTACCATTTACGCCATTGTCAACGGCTTCGTCGATATATCGAGTGTAAAGCTATAATTGACTTATTTCTGAGAAATAGAATTCACGGATTGGCTTCTTCTTGGGCTGTCCCTTTAAGATGATAGCTTGCTGTAAGCGGATATCCTGTGACGAAGCACCTATCTTGATTTGATACGTTCCGGGCTGGATTTCCCACTGGCGCTCTCCAGCGTTGGTGTAATAACCTAACTGCTCGGTATACAGCTTTACATTCACCTTCTTGCTCTCACCTGGTTTCAACGAGATACGTGCGAATCCTTGCAACTGGATAGGACGAATATTCTGAGTGCTATCGGCAGGGGAGATGTAAATCTGAGCTACTTCATCAGCAGCAACCTCGCCTGTATTCTTTACCTCGAAAGAGAGATTGAAAGACGCTTCGTCGATGGTTGCTTCCTGAGCAGCCTCTAAGTTAGAATACTCAAATGTGGTATAGCTCAAACCATGACCAAATGGCCAAGCGATACGTGAATCTTTTTCTGCGGAGTAGTTATAGCAGATAGGTTCATTGATCTCAACATTAGGATAGCTGACAGAGAGTTTGGCAGATGGCGATACCTTGCCATAAAGGATGTCAGCCACCGCATTACCACCTTCCTCACCTGGGTACCAAGCCTGAATAATAGCGGCACACTTCTCGGCAAGACCAGAGATAATCTGAGCTCTGCCACCAAACATTACCAATACAACGGGCTTGCCAGTCTTGATAAGTTCCTCTACAAACTGCTCCTGTTTGCCAGGCAAACGAAGTCCCTGTCGATCGCGGTTTTCACCACAGAGCATCACGTTCTCACCCATAGCTGCAATAATCACATCTGCATCCTGGGCCATCTTGAGGGCTTCTGCCTTATTGGCTGTCTCGCCAGAATCTACCTTACGATGCAGCAAGTCGTATTCCCAAGCGCGTGCATCGCCCAGTTCGCTGTACTTCGTTTCCACCTCTTCTGTCCAGTCGCAACCACGAGAATACATCACGTTAACTCCCTCAGGCTTGTGATTCTGCATAGCCTCAAGCAGCTTAACGATATGCGGATTCTCATACTTATAGTCTACCATCTTCCAGAAGTACGACATGGCGGGATAGGTATAGTCGCCACACATTGCCCAGATAGAGTTGGCATTAGGACCCGTGAGAAGCACATTCTTAACATCCTTAATAGGCAGCACGCCATTGTTCTCTAACAATACGATAGACTGAGCGGCGATATCGTAAGCAGTCTGACGCTCTTCTGGGGTATCGAGTTTGATTTCCTCCTTCGAATAGAGGTACGCATCCTTATCAAAGAGTCCCATGCGGAACTTGATACGCAGCACATTCTTCACAGCGCGCTCCAATACCTCGGGCTTTACAAGTCCCTTGTCGATAGCCTCTTGTAAATACTGGTAGTTGGCACCATGGGGAAAGTCTACATCGTTACCGTTGTTGATGGCTGCTGCAGCCTTTTCTACTACAGCTTCGATATTAGGAATCTGGTCGATAGCGGTATAATCACTCACTACCATACCATCGAAACCTACATAATCGCGAAGGATATCCTGCAAAATCTCACTATTGGCCACGCAACGGATACCATGCACATCGTGGTAGCCAGGCATCACAGCCACACTACCGGTTAAACGAATCATAGCTTCGTGAGGCATCAGAATCTCTTCCATCATCTCTTTCTCATCGGCATCACCTCCGCCACCATAACCCAGATAATGCTTCGAACATGCACCAACACCCTTTTTCAGATCTCCCTGCTGGAGGCCTTTTACGAAGGCTGTACCCATCACGGCTGAGAGGTAGCCATCTTCGCCATACGACTCTTCGAGGCGATTGAAGCTAGGTGTGCGACATACATCGACCATTGGCGAAAGGGCGAAGATACCACCCATTTTTCGCAGTTGGGTACTCGTTTGACGCGTCTTTAATTCTGCCAACCCAGGATTAAAAGATCCTGCCTGTCCGATTTGCTGGGGATAGATTGTAGAACCCAAGGTATTGACACCAGAAAGCACCTCTTCATGCAAGAGTGCAGGGATGCCATTAGGCGTATGGTGCATAAGCCAGTCCTGAATGGCAATGGCGCGATCACGAAGTACCTGTGGCTCGCGAGGCTGTTGCATACAGAACTGAGAGAAGTGGCCGATACCATAAGGTATCAACTCACGGCACTTGGCTGTATCTAGTTTCCCCTCAGCGTCGAAGAGTTCGTCCATATACATACTTCTCAACTGAGCTATGCGCTCTTCCTGAGGCATCTTTTGATAAAGCTCGTCAATTTGCTGTTCGATATCCACTGCTGCTGTATTACAGCCTGCTAATAATACTGTCATACCTATAAATTTTAAAATCTTAGTATATCCCATATTGCTTTTGTTGATTGTTTTTGATTCTAGTTGCAAAAATACAGTTTTTTTCTGAATAACCGCTATTTTATGCAAAGTTTTGAGATTTATTTGTAAATGAGATAGGGCTACCCTCACGGGCAACCCTATCTTCGATTAGTTAGTAATATGATCAGGTCAATTAAGTTGATTGGTTGGTCTTATTTGTTCAGCATTCCCGATAGAAATCGAGTGCCTCATAAATTTCTTCCTTTGTAGCCGTTTGATTGATACGGATATCACCCACATTGCCCAGCAGGGTAAAGTTGATAATGCCCGATACGTTTTTCTTGTCGTGGGTCATCAGTTGGTGCAGGGTGGGATAGTCGTCGCAGGTGATGGCCATCTTGCCGTAGTGTGCTTTGATGAACTGCACCGTTTGGTGCATCTTATCTGTGGGGAAGCCTGTCTTCATGGTACTGAGGTAGAGCTCACAGATCAGTCCGTAAGCTACAGCATAGCCGTGGAGTAGGGGCTTGCGCTTAAGTGCTAACGATTCGAAGGCATGCCCAACGGTATGTCCTAGGTTAAGAGCCTTACGGATGCTTTGCTCGGTAGGATCCTCCGTGACGATGCGCTGCTTGACCGCAACAGAATCAGCCACCATCTTTCCCAGACGTTTCAAATCGGGTTGCTCCACATCGAAGTTCAGCAAATCAGCCCACATTGCCTCATTGGAGATCAGGCCGTGTTTGAGCATCTCTGCATAACCGCTCAGGATATTCTCTGCGTCAAGGGTTGTCAGAAATTCAGTGTCGAGGATGACACAAGCAGCATTATTAAACACACCCACCTCATTCTTCAGACCACCAAAGTTGATACCAGTTTTTCCACCTACACTGGCATCGACCATCGCGAGCAGGGTAGTGGGGATATTGATATAATTGATGCCACGTTTGAAGGTAGAGGCTGCAAAACCACCCAAATCGGTAACCATGCCGCCTCCTATATTTATTAATAAGGTGTGGCGCGTAGCTCCACCTTCGCTCAAAGCCTGCCAGACATGTGCCAACGATTCCAGGTCTTTGTGGATGTCGGTAGCGCCTATCTCAATAACCTGCGCGCCCTGAAGGCATGGCAACTTGTCGACTAAGGGCAAACAATACTGGCGAGTGGTGGTGTCAACCAACAAGAATAAACGGTCATGCTGGCAAGCAGAAATCTCTGCTTCGAGCACCTGACTGATTTGGTCGGAAATAACCACTTTCTGCTGGTTCATTTTAATGGCCTTTTTGGGTTTTGTTTCTTAATTGCGTTTGCAAAGATACAAAGAATATCTAATAATTAGCCATAAAAAACAAAAAAAATCGCTTTCCTATTAAACTTTTCACTCAAATGTGCGTCAAAAGTGCATAAAGATTTTAAAATTCAACATGAAAAGATTAATTCTCTTAGTAGTTGTTTGCATAACAACTGTAATGGCAAGTGCACAGCGCACGGTTACTGGAAAGGTTGTAGAACAGGATACACAAGAAGCAGTAATACAAGCTACGGCCGCCCTGCTGCAGGGTGAAAAGGTGATGGCTAACGCCGTGACCAATACATCAGGTAACTTTCATATCGTAGCCCCTAAAGAGGGTACTTATACGCTGAAGGTTACCTACGTGGGTTTCAAAACTTACTCCAAGAAAATTACGCTGAAAGATGGCAAGAACTATCAGGCAGGTACCATCTCCTTGGAGCCAGATGCTATCATGCTGAAAGGTACTACCGTAACAGCCCATGCCTCGAAAGTAACGGTGAAAGCCGATACCTTCGTCTATAATGCTGCCGCTTTCCGTACACCAGAAGGTTCGGTTGTAGAGGAATTGGTAAGACGAATACCTGGTGCAGAGGTGAGCGACGATGGTACAGTTAAGATTAACGGTAAGGAGGTAAAGAAAATCCTCGTCGACGGTAAAGAGTTTATGACTGGCGATACCAAGACTGCCCTGAAAAATCTGCCTACCAATATTATCGACCGCATTAAAGCCTACGACAAGCAGAGCGATCTGGCTCGCGTGTCGGGTATCGAAGACGGTGAGGAAGAGACGGTGCTCGATTTCGGTATCAAGCAAGGTATGAACAAGGGCGTGATGGCCAATGTCGACTTGGCTGCCGGTACCAAGAGCCGTTATGCAGGCCGTATCTTCGGTGGTGTGATGAAAAACGATTTGAAGGTGTTCATGATGGGTAACGCCAACAATACCAACGATATGGGCTTCCCCGGTGGTGGTGGGACGCCAGGGTCTGAACGCCATGAAGATGGCAGGCGTGAACCTGAACTACGAGAAAAAGGATAAACTGACAGTAAATGGTAGTGTGCGCTGGAACCATAGCGATGGCGACGTCTATTCTAAAAGTAACAGTAAGAACTTTATCGACGAGCAGAATTCGCAGTATCGCAACAGTGTAAGCCATAATTTCTCGCGTTCTAACAGTTGGAACGGACAGATGCGACTCGAATGGCAGCCCGATACGATGACCAACATCATGTTCCGTCCAAACTTCAGCTACAGCACCAACGATGGTGTGAATATGAGCGAGGATGCCAGCTTCGACAAGAATCCGTTCGACTATAGCGACGACCCGCTTAAGGATGTATTTGAAATAGCAAAGAAGTATGGTATTGCGCAGAACTACAGTGTTCAGAGTGGTACTACCTACAGCGACTCGAAAAACCTTAGAGGTATGTTGCAGTTTAACCGTCGTCTCAGTAACAATGGCCGAAACATTACCGTTCAGTTAAACGGCAACTGGAGCGATGGCACGAGCAAGGCTATATCGAACAATGCTGTTACCTATTTCCAGTTGGTCGATCCTATTACGCAAGAGCTAATGGATTCTATCTATCAGACCAACCGCTATAACTATACACCCGAGAATCGTTGGGGCTACAGCACGCGCCTTACCTATAGCGAGCCTATCGCCCGTCAGGTTTATCTGCAGTTTAGCTACACCTATCAGTATTCTTACACTAAGAGCGACCGTAAGACTTACAGCCTTCCACCTTTAAGTGTATATAGTGATATCGTGCCTAATTATCGCGATTTCGACAGATACATCGACCCGCTGCCTAGTCCGCTGTCCCAGTACGAGGATTCGCTGCTCAGTAAGAAGTCGGTTTATAAGAACTATACCCATACTGCCGAGGTGATGCTGCGTATCGTGCGTAAGGCCTTTAATTTCAATATCGGCTTCCAGGTGATACCACAGTCATCCAACTTCTCTTATAAGTATATGGGTACCGATACCATCACAAAACGTAAAGTTACCAACTTCACGCCAACACTCGACTTCCGCTGGAAGAAGTCGCAGACAGGTCAGTTGCGCTTTACCTATCGCGGACGTACCCAGCAGCCCTCTATGAGCGACCTGCTTGATGTTGTAGATGATAGCAACCCCTTGCGCATCACACGCGGTAACCCTGGTTTGAAGCCCTCGTTCACGCAGAACTTCAACCTCTTCTATAACGACTATTTCCAGAAGCACCAGCGCGCTGTGATGACCTTCGTCAACTTCTCTACCACCAGCAATGCCATCGCCAATAAAACTTCGTATGTCGATGATGGCTCTGGTGCAACGGTTACCCGTCCTGAGAATGTTAATGGCAACTGGAACGGTAATGTGGGCTTCATGTTTAATACCGCCCTCGATTCGGCAGCCTATTTCAATGTGAATACCTTTACCAACCTCGGTTACAACCATAATGTAGGTTATGTAAGTGTTGGTACGACTAGCGAATCGCAGAAGAGTGTTACCACGTCGCTGAATGTCGGTGAGCGTCTGGCCGCCAGCTATCGTAACGACTGGCTGGAGATCGAGCTCAACGGTTCGTTGAACTACAGACGCACGCGCAATGAATTCCAGAGTAGCAGCAACCTCGACACCTGGCAGTTCTCATACGGCGGTATGATTGGCTTTACCGCACCTTGGGGCACCTCGCTTACCACCAATATGAACATGCAGAGCCGTCGCGGCTATAGCGATGCCTCTATGAATACCAACGAACTTATCTGGAATGCCCAGCTATCGCAGAGTTTCCTGAAAGGTAATGCCCTCACTTTATCACTGCAGCTTTATGATATTCTTCATCAGCAGTCTACGGTTAGCCAGACGGTTAATGCACTTTCCAGCAGCGAAACGCAATATAACGCCATTACCAGCTATGGCATGCTCCACGTGATCTATCGTCTGAACCTCTTTGGAGGTATGAAGGCCTTTGGTGGCGGTCGTAGAGGCCCCGGTGGCCCTGGCGGTCCTGGTTTCGGTGGCAGAGGCCGTAGAGGTCCTGGTGGTGGTGGCTTTGGTGGCCCCCGCAGATTCTAATAACACAGTTAAGGCTTGCCTCCCGCAAGAATAATAACGAATTGGAGATAATATGAAAAGATTAACTTTATCTGTTATATTTATCTGCTGTTCACTGTTTATGGCGGCACAGGTTGCTATTGTGGCTCACCGCGGATTATTGAGTCCTGAGAGGGTCATGTTTATTTCGTTCAGTCTCCATGCTTGTCGCGAGTTCGCCCGTCTGTGTCCTGGTTTTACCGTGCAATATCTGGGTTCAGACCTTTGGCCAAACGAAGTACATGATAACGGACTGAACGGTATCGACTTGCATTTCGGTACATTCCTGATGACCACACGATTTCGTGACGAAGCACGGGAAAGGGGCATGAGTATCAATGTGTGGACTGTAAACAAACCTGAGGACATGCAGAAAGTAGTGAACATGGGTATTGACTAATTAACAACTGACGAACCTATGCTAGCTCGCCAATTGCTTGAATAACGAAGTTGCCATTATTAACTATTTACTCAGATACGACTTGATGCGGTCGGCAACGTTCTGCTTGAAGTTGTTATAGAAGAAACCGTAGTCGTGTAGATGATAGCTCTCGGGGCCGAAGAGTGATGCGCCGTCGGCTGGGATGCCGTAGAGCTTGGCGTCGACGGTAGTAACAACGACAGAACCGCGAACGGTATCAATTCGCGCATCAGCAATACCTGGTGTAACGAGTTTGCCTTCAACGGTCAGCGAACCGAGGTTCTCCTTTACAGATGCATAAGTATCGTCGCGCTTCCAGTTAATTGGATTGATGCTGATGCCTCCAGGGGCAAGTGTGCAGTTATTAGCGTTGCCATCTACATTAGCTTTCATATTTATAGCTTTTTAATGATTACGAACAAAATAGTTGCTGAAATGTAACTGACTAAATCCATTATGTCAAAGGTACCAGGAAGCAATCATGAACTCAGAAGCAACAGCCAACAACGGAAGGACATAAAGAAAGTACATGGAAACGCTTGGACTTTTCTTAAGCAATGCAATGCAAACGCATGTGTCGAGGAGATAGATGTTGCGTGTACTCATATTCACCAAGTTTCTACCTCCCTAACCATTTCTGCACCCTGTCGAAGCTCTTCTGCTACAGTCATTGCATCAGCAGAGCCTCCAAAGTCGCCACTGAATTTCTTTAATGCTTCGTCTAAGCGAGCATTATCATCGGTAACCAAATTGGTTTCGTTGGGCATAATCAACTTGTTGGCCAACCACTCACGATCGGCCTGCGAGAGCGAAAGCCCCTGCAGATATGCCCACAAATTGTTTAATGCAAATGATGTCATACACAAATTCTTTATTGATTCCGCTGCAAAATTAAGAAAAAACTCTGAATCTGCAAGCAAAATAAGAATAAGAAACAAAAAATGAATGTACTCGAGTAGCAAACAAATAAAACCAAAACGAGGAACTCGCCCCTCTAAGGCTCTCTTTTTTTACAGATACCTTGTTCTGGGATTTTCTTAAATGGCTAGCAAAAAAAGGGCTCACAAAGTGTCAGACCCTTGAGACACTGGCTTTGGTGCATATGAACCGTCGTACGTTTCTGCCAGCTGAGATTGCTGTCATTTATGAAATACTTGGCAAACCTTAAAATTACTTTACAAGGAAAAGTGGTATAAACACCCCCTCAGGCACTCCGCTTGAGGGTTTCTTATACTCCGCCCAAGGAGGACTTCCCGAGAGGTTAGGGCGGACTATGATGACCCCTTAACCATCCTATAGAGTAATAAATGAATATATTTTACTAAGCGCACTAACTATCTCTAGAGAGATTACAAATTACATATTACATAAGACTTTTTTGATTTTGGTTGCAAGAAAGAATAGTATTTATATATAATAATATTATATATAAATACTAATATTATATTATAATGATTATCTTCTTTTATCTCTTTCCCCTGAAATTCATTCCATAAAAACCTTTATGTAATATGTAATATGTAATTTTGTAATTTCGATGGCATTTTCTTTGGTGTATGGATTGATTTTTGTATCTTTGCACCAGCATTGATAACACGACAGTCCTATTATGATACAGAAATACGCTTTATTTTTCGATATCGACGGCACGCTGGTGAGTTTTAATACCCACGAGATTCCTGCATCGACCATCTTTGCGCTGACACAGGCCAAGGCTAACGGCTCGCGGGTGTATATTGCTACAGGGCGCCCACCATTGATTATCACGAATCTAGGGGCTATTGAGCACCTCATCGACGGCTATATCACCACCAACGGCGCACTGTGCTTCGTGGGCGAAGAGATGGTTACGTGTCAACCTATCCCCAAAGAGGACGTGATGACGTGTGTAGAGGACTGCCAAGAGAAAGGGAATAGTCTTATCATTGTTGGAAGAAAGGATGTGGCTGTAGTTGACCCCAGGGGCGATGTAAATCGTATCTTCCGTCAGATGCTCGCAGTAAAGAACCTCGACAAGGCTTCACCGCTTGATGTTGTACTCGAACAGGATATCCTGCAACTGACACCTTTCTTTCCTGCTGATTACGAGCCAGAGTTGATGGCCCGTATGCCGCAATGTGTGTCGGGGCGCTGGCATCCGGAGTTTACGGATATCACCGCCAATGGTGCCGACAAGGGCAAAGGCATTCTGGCGATGGCTCGTCATGAGGGTTTTGACCCCAGCCAGACGATGGCCTTTGGCGATGGTGGCAACGATACCTCGATGATTATACAAGCTGGCATTGGCGTGGCGATGGGTAACGCCATCGACGCCCTCAAGCATCAGGCAGACTATGTTACCACTTCCGTCGATGACGATGGTATCCTTAACGCCCTAAAACATTTTAATGTGGTATAGAAATTAAAAAAGCTCCTCAAAACGAGGAGCTTTATTATTATTTTGCGTTTTCTGTCTCGGCGTCTTTAGCTTCTTCTGCTTCAGCCTCTTCTTCTTTGAAATCGGTGATGCCGTTTTCTACAAGAATGTTATACCATGAGATCAACTTCTTGATGTGGCTGTTTTGCACGCGGTCGCGATCCCACTCGGGCAGAACCTTGGAGAAATAATCCTGAAGCTCCTTGCCTGAAGCCTTCTTCTCATTGATGCTGGCCTTCTTGCCATTTTCCAACTGCTTAAGATTCTCAAGCACATCCATCAGGGGTACATCGTCGCTCTCGGTAAACATAGCGATATCGTTAAGAGAGGTGATGCGATCGGTTGAGAAGGCAGGCATGCGCTTATGTGTGGCGTCGAGCGCTTCTACTATCAGGTTGTTGTTACCTCGTGTTACTAATTTGTAAAGGCCGGACTTGCCGGCAATTGATAAGATTATTTGTTGCATTGATCTATAATTTTAATTAATTGTCTCTCAATATCCATCTGACCATCGTTGATAACCACGAAGTCAGCTTTCTTAATCACATCGCGCTGAGGCATCTGGCGATCCATCCACTCCAGCACTTTTTCCTTGGAAATTCTGTCGCGTTCCATGACGCGCTGAATCCTCACGTCTTTGGGCGCAATGACGGCTATCGTCTTGTCGACAAGGGTATTGATGCCCGAATCGAACATGATGCCGCTCTCCATCCATTCCAGTCCGCTGGCTTCAAAGTCGCGAAATACGTATGGATGAACAATGGCGTTGATGGCTTTCGCATTGCGCTCTGAGGCCAGAAGAAACTGTGATACAAGTGCCTTGTTAAGTTCACCATCTTCGCGATAGGTTCGTGGACCGATCAAGTCGGTGAGTTGCTTGCGGATCTCGGGTTCTGTGCGTATCAGGCGTTTGGCGGCTGCATCGCAGTCATACACCTGATAGCCTTTCTGCTCAAGTATCCGGCTCAGATAGCTCTTGCCGCTACCAATGCCTCCTGCTATTCCTATTTTCATTCTTGGTGGGATTCTTCTATCAGATAATCTACATAATTGATTGCCAGATGTGCTCTGGATATGCCGTTTGGCACGTCTTTCAGATAAAGACGGCATTTCTCTGTAGGATTCTTCTCAATGTCGCGATAATCAGCGATGACGGTGAAGTCCTCACGTTTCAGGTTGCGATAAACATTCACGCCTGTAACGAAACTAACTGTTACCTTGGCTGGGAAAGTACGGAGTACCTTACCTTCAGGCATGTTGATGCCTTGGATAGGTATGCCCTCGATGTGTTCCTCGGTCAGCACGTCGGTAAAGAAAGAAACCGTAACCTTATCAGGCACCATCTTTACACCTTTCATTTTGGCCAACTCGCACGTAACATTCAGCGTATCACGGAAATTGGCGTAATTCAGTTGCTCCGTGTATACCATGCTGATGCTATCGAGCTTCTGGTCGGAGGCGTAGACAAGTACGCTGTCGGGTGAATAAGATACGCGCGATATGAAGTAAAGTTCTTCAGGGATAACGCGACCGCTCCATCTTACGGGCACTTTCTTCTTGGCTCCATAATTGTAAAAGAACTCCAGTTTCTCGGGCTTGACAGCAGTGATTTTTGAACCGCTGGCCAGTTGCTGATAAAGCAGTTTCTGAATTTCCTGGGCAGAAACTGAACCGGTTCCGTTGCTATGGGCATAGTTACGGAAGTTCAGGTTTACTTTATTGATAATGTCGCCATAAAGGTAGGTCATCAGGGTGTAGCCCTTGTCGCGTATGGTTACCTTCACAGTGTCGGTCTCATCAGAAGTGAGCACGGCATTTTTAGGAATGTTGGTAATCGAAACAGGTATGGCAAATTCTTTCTCATAGGTCTCATTGAGCGTAAGCAAAAGCCAGAAAACGCCCGAGAGTGCCAAAAAGAAAAGAAAAATAGCAAGTTCGCGATTAGTCCTGCTAAACACGAACTCCTTTGCCGGATGCCATAAATGATCGAATGCCATCTATCCTGTTTATTTCTGTAACTGACTAGATGCGTCTTTGAAAACCATGCTCTTCTCGACGGTGATGACAACGTCGCGGGCGATTTTTACGTCGACAGTGTTTTTGGCGAGGTCGATGCTCTTAACGGTACCATGGATGCCACCGCCTGTAACAACCTCTGTTCCCTCTGTCAACTCATTCTGGAACTTCTGGATTTCTTTCTGCTTTTTCTGCTGGGGTCTGATCATGAAGAACCACATAATGGCAAAAATAGCTACCATCATGATAATCATGCTCATACCGCCTCCCTGTGCTGCCTGAGCAGCTAAAAACAAATTTGTCATGTTGTCTATACCTTATTATTATATATTAGTCCTTTTTAATCTTTTTGATGCGTGGACGCATTTTTACTTTTGGAGCCATATCCTTCCTGACTTTCTCTTTTGGAGGATCAATGTGCTTCAGCAGTCGTTTTGTCTCTACCAGATTACGGGCAATGGCATCGAGCATGCCGTTAATGTAGCCGGAACTCTTAGCGGTAGAGTAAAGCTTTGCCAAGTCAACGTATTCGTTGATGGTAACGCTGATGGGCACATTGGGCAGTGTCATCATCTCGGCGATGGCAATCTGCATCAGGATAATGTCCATATATGCCAAACGTGAGAAATCCCAATTGCGCGAAGCCTCGCTCATATAATGCTGATACTCGTCGGCATTCAGGATGGCTGCACGGAAAAGCTTACGGGCAAAATCTTTCTCCTCGTCGCTGTCCCATTCGGGCAGGAGTTCCATCTTGCTTCCATCCTGCTCATTGAAGCGCTTGATGGTTTTTATCACGAAAGTGTCGATGATCTCTTTGTCGTCATTCCAATACAAACTCTGATCCTCAAGGATTGAGTCGAGGTCTTCATCGTTCTGAATGAATGTCTTGTAGAGCTTTCGCCACAACTCACGATCAGCATCGTAATTGTCTTCATCGCTGTTCATGTAACTTTGATAGATTTCGCTCTGTTCAATCTTCTCAAACAGCTGTCCGAGATAAGCTGACGAATCCTCCCACGAAATTTTCTGGGTACTCATGAACTCTTGTAGCTGCTTGTTTTCGCTTAGCTGAATAGCAAAGCGATTGAATGCAAATTTCTGGGAAGGTTCTTCCTTGCCCTCTCTTTTTGCACGCGTAAGTGCTACTTCATAACGCTTCTCAGCTTCTTTTGTCACGGCTACTATCAGCCCCAACAAGTAGTTGTAAAGGTCATAAGCTTTTGACAAGCTGAAGAATAATTCTTTCTCAGCTGAGTCGATGTTCTTGTTACCGTTTTGATAGTACGCATAGGTTAACTGAACAATCTTGATTCTGATAATTTCTCTGTTAATCATCTCACTTGATGTTTTAATATTACTTAATTTGTGCGGCAAAGGTAGGCATTTTTCCGCAATCCTGCAAGAAATAAACTAAAAAATCCTCTTTTTTTTAATTTTTTCATTATTTCATTTTTTCAATTCAGAAAAAAAGTGTACCTTTGCACCGCTTTTTCTCAAAGCACTACGATTTTTCGTGTGATGGCGAATTAAGCAAAAGGTATTAATAACAACTTAATTTAGAGTAACACATTTATGAAAGAAATTAGCGTAAGTGGACAGAAGCGTGCCACAACTGGTAAGAAAGCCAGCAAAGAGATGCGTAAGGAGGGACTTGTTCCTTGTAACCTTTATGGTGAGAAGAAGGGTGAGAATGGTGCACCCGAGGCTTTGGCATTTGCCATTCCTGCTGCTCAGCTCCGTCGCGTAGTTTATTCTCCCGATGTTTATGTTGTAAACCTGACCATCGATGGTGAGGCTCACAAGGCTGTTATGAAGGAATTGCAGTTCCACCCAACAACTGATGCGCTGTTGCATGTAGACTTCTTCGAGGTTAACGAGACTAAGCCTATTACTATCGGTATCCCCGTTAAGCTGACTGGTCATGCTCAGGGTGTTCGCGATGGTGGTCGTTTGAGCCAGGCTGTTCGTACTCTGAACGTTACAGCTCCATACAAGCAGATTCCTGAGGTTCTGGATATCGACGTAACCGATCTGAAGCTTGGTAAGGCTATCAAGGTAGCTGAGCTGAACTTCGAAGGTTTGCAGATTGCTACACCTGCTCAGGTTGTTGTATGCTCAGTGAAGGCTACTCGTGCTTCACGTTCAGCTGCAGCTGCTGAGGCCGCTCAGTAATCAGTCCACTGTCTGTAATCCGATAGGAAATGGACAAATTCTTGATTGTTGGTCTGGGAAATATCGGCGATGAGTACGAGATGACCCGCCACAACACAGGTTTCATGGTATTGGATGCTTTTGCTAAGGCATCCAATATTGTTTTTGAGGATCGCCGTTACGGCTTTGTAGCTGAGACATCGCTCAAAGGTCGGAAGGTGTTCCTCTTGAAACCGTCTACCTTTATGAACCTGAGTGGTAATGCTGTACGTTATTGGTTGAATAAGGAAAATATTGAACAGAAAAGATTGCTTGTGATCAGCGATGACGTGGCTTTGCCTTTAGGCGCATTCCGCTTGAAAGCAGGTGGCTCGAATGGCGGGCATAACGGCTTGGGCCATATCCAGCAGCTGATAGGTCAGAATTATGCCCGTTTGCGCATGGGTATTGGCAACGACTTTCCAAAGGGTATGCAGATAGACTGGGTACTGGGAAAGTATGATGAAGAGGATTTGAAAACCCTGCAGCCCAGTATTGATACTGCAGTGGAGATTATCAAGAGCTTTGTGCTGGCAGGTATTGATATTACAATGAATCAGTTTAACAAACTCGGAAAGGTAAAAAAGTGAAAAGGTAAAAAAGTAAGTATGGACGAGGCAAGAGTTGATAAGTGGCTTTGGGCTGCGCGTATCTTCAAAACGCGCTCTATCGCAGTTGATGCCTGTAAAAATGGTCGCGTGACGATTGAGGGTGTAAACGTCAAACCATCGCGCTCTGTGAAAGTGGGCGAGGTGATTTCCGTGCGCAAACCTCCCATTACCTATTCTTTTCGAATCCTCAAAACGATCGAGCAGCGGGTGGGTGCCAAGTTGTTGCCGGAAATTTATGAGAATGTGACGGCACCTGAACAGTACGAGTTGCTGGAGATGACCCGTATCAGCGGTTTTGTAGACCGCGCCAGAGGCACAGGGCGTCCTACGAAGAAGGATCGTAGAAGTCTGGATGCCTTTATTAACGACATGGAATAATAATAAACGAACGTATAAACGATGTTACTGCAAATTGTCTATATCATTGTGGGCGTGGCTCTCGTTATTTGGGGAGCTGACCGCTTAACGAGCAGCGCTTCATCATTGGCGCGGGATATGCGTGTGTCAGAAGCTGTTATCGGTTTGACCATTCTGGCTGCAGGAACCTCAGCTCCTGAGCTGTTTGTCAGCATGGTATCGGCGCTGAAAGGTACTGCTGATATGGCTGTGGGAAATGTGATTGGCTCAAACATCTTTAACGTGATGCTCATCGTGGGCTGTTCGGCTGTAGTGGCTCCTATTACCGTGTCGTGGAGTACGGTGCGTAAGGATATTCCTTTTGCTGTGGGGGCATCATTATTACTCTTCCTGTTGTGTTTCGATGATATGGACTCGCCTCACTTGTGGGGTAATGAAATTAGCCGTTCCGACGGTTATATCCTCTTAGTAGGTTTTATTGCGTTTATGCTCTACACTTTCCAGATGGCCCGAAAGAATGGTATTCTTCCCAAGCATGAAGAGGAGTTGGGACATGTGGAAGAAAAGGAAGCAAAGGATTATTCTCGTATTTGGCGCCACCTTTTGTTGATGGTATTAGGGTTGGGCTGTCTGATTTTTGGCAGTAACTTGTTTGTAGATGGTGCCACGTATGTGGCCTACCGCTATGGCGTGCGCCAAAGTATTGTGGGATTAACCATCGTGGCTGGTGGTACGTCATTGCCGGAATTGGCTACCAGTGTGGTTGCTGCCTATAAAGGAAAGTCTGCACTTGCCCTTGGAAACGTCATAGGTTCGAATGTGTTTAACATCCTGTTGATATTAGGAATGACTGCAGTGGTACATCCCTTGCGTATCATGGGTATTACCATCGTCGATCTGACGATGATGTTGGTAAGTGTGGGACTTCTGTGGCTTTTTGCCTTCACAAAACTGTCAGTTTCGCGTAGAGAGGGTGGGGTGCTCATTTGTGGCTTCATTACTTATATGGCCTGGCTGATTTATTTATTATGATGGAAAATAGAAGTAATCAAAGGATTAGTGTGCTGTTTATGTTTTACGGCATACTGTTTTGCGTGTGCCTGATAACGGCAAACGTATTGGAAACTAAACAGATATCTCTGGGGCCTGCGAATATGACAGCAGGACTTATTGTGTTCCCTGTGAGTTATATTATCAACGACGTGGTTTGTGAGGTATGGGGATACCGTCGCACCCGTCTGCTTATTTGGATGGGATTTGCCATGAACTTTTTATTTGTGGCGTTTGGTGCCATCGCCGATTGGATTCCCGGTGCGCCGTACTGGCATGGTGAGGAGGGATTCCATCAGATATTTGGTTTGGCGCCTCGTATCGCAGGTGCATCGTTCTTAGCCTTCCTGGCAGGATCGTTTATGAATGCCTACGTGATGAGTAAGATGAAGTTGAGCTCTAATGGTAAGAACTTCTCGGCACGTGCCGTGATGAGTACTATCTGGGGCGAGTTGACCGATTCTATT
Organism: uncultured Prevotella sp.; assembly: GCA_905234145.1. Taxonomy (GTDB): domain Bacteria; phylum Bacteroidota; class Bacteroidia; order Bacteroidales; family Bacteroidaceae; genus Prevotella. Next base: position 84,167 of record CAJOGK010000025.1, read on the forward strand.
ATCTTCTTCCCGTTGGCACTTGGTGGCGTTATCCCCTGGGAGGAGATGCCATCGCTGGTCATTACGCAGGTAACGCTGAAGACGTTATACGAAATCGTCGCACTTCCTGTAACCATCCGTGTGGTAAATTTCACCAAGAAGCACGATAAGGAAGATGTGTACGATCTGGATGTAACATATAACATTTTTAAAGTTAAGGAGTTATGATGAGAGAACAAGAAGGCTTGCAGGCACTCGGTAAAAAGACTGAGTACAAGAGTGATTATGCACCAGAGGTGCTTGAGACGTTTATGAACAAGCATCCTGAGAATGATTACTGGGTACAGTTTAACTGTCCTGAGTTTACTTCGCTTTGCCCAATCACGGGTCAGCCTGATTTTGCCGAAATTCAGATAATGTATATGCCGGGTGAGAAGATGGTGGAGAGCAAGAGCCTGAAGCTTTATCTCTTTAGCTTCCGTAATCATGGCGATTTTCATGAAGACTGTGTCAATGTCATCATGAAGGACTTGATAAAGCTGATGGATCCTAAGTATATCGAGGTCATCGGCCTATTTACCCCACGTGGTGGTATCAGCATCTATCCGTATGCCAATTACGGGCGAAAAGGTACAAAATATGAACAATTGGCAGAACAACGCCTGATGCAACATTCTTTCCACTGCAAAAAAATATAAAAAATGGCCGCTAAATGCGGCTATTTCATTTTTTTTTTCTATTTTTGCAAACATATTACTATTGATCATTTCATAATATGGCAAAAAAGAAAATCCAGTTTAGTCTCGTTTATAGAGACATGTGGCAGTCTTCAGGCAAGTTCCAACCCCGTAAGGATCAGTTAGAGCGTATTGCCCCAGCGATTATCGATATGGGCTGTTTCGCCCGAGTAGAAACCAATGGTGGCGCCTTCGAGCAGGTTAACCTGATGGCTGGCGAGAACCCCAATCTGGCTGTTCGTGCTTTCTGTAAGCCTTTCAACGAGGTTGGCATCAAAACTCACATGCTTGATCGTGGTCTGAACGCACTCCGTATGTATCCAGTGCCCGATGATGTACGTGCACTGATGTATAAGGTAAAGCACGCTCAGGGCGTAGACATCACTCGTATCTTCTGCGGATTGAACGATACCCGTAACATCATTCCCAGCATCAAATGGGCTAAGGAAGGCGGTATGACACCACAGGCTACCCTGTGTATCACCACATCGCCTGTTCACACCGTAGAGTACTACGCAGCTATCGCCGACGAGGTCATCGCTGCAGGTGCAGAGGAAATCTGTCTGAAAGATATGGCAGGTATTGGTCAGCCAGCTATGCTGGGCGCTCTGACGAAGGCTATCAAAACCAAGCATCCTGATATCATTATTCAGTATCACGGACACTCTGGTCCTGGACTCTCGATGGCATCAATCCTCGAAGTATGTAACAACGGTGCTGACATCATCGATACCGCTATCGAGCCACTCAGCTGGGGTAAAGTTCACCCAGACATCATCTCTGTTCAGAGCATGCTGAAGAATGAAGGCTTCGAGGTGGCTGATCTGAATATGAACGCCTATATGCAGGCTCGTACACTTACTCAGGAGTTTATCGACGACTGGTTGGGATGCTTCATCAACCCAGCAAACAAGCACATGTCGTCATTGCTGCTTGGTAGCGGTCTGCCTGGTGGTATGATGGGCTCTATGATGGCTGATCTTGGTCCTATCCAGAAGATGATTAACAAGGAGCGTGAGAAGAAGGGTGAGAGTACACTTACGATGGACGACATGCTCGTGAAGCTGTTCAACGAGGTAGAATACGTATGGCCAAAGGTTGGATATCCCCCATTGGTAACACCATTCTCTCAGTACACTAAGAACATCGCTCTGATGAACCTCCTCACGATGGAGCAGGGCAAGGGTCGTTACGTGATGATGGACGATGCTATCTGGGGTATGATTCTTGGTAAGAGCGGTAAGGTGCCTGGCACAATTGCACCTGAGCTGATTGAGCTGGCTGAGAAGAAGGGTCTTAAATTTACCGATGCCGATCCTCACACCCTGTTGGAGAACGCGCTCGACGGATTCCGCAAGGAGATGGATGAGAATGGTTGGGAATACGGACCCGATGATGAAGAGCTCTTCGAGCTGGCTATGCACCCAGAGCAGTATCGCCCATTCAAGAGTGGTCAGGCCAAGAAGCAGTTGCTGGCTGATATCCAGAAGGCTAAGGATGCTAAGCTCGGTGGTGGCAAGAAGATTTCTCAGGAAGAGATCGATGCTATCAAGCACGCTAAGGCCGATGCTATAAAGGCTCCTCTGGCAGGTCAGCTGTTATGGGGCTTCGGTGGCGAAGGTGTATTGGCACCATGTGTAGAGCCATTCATCGGTCAGAAGTACAAGGAGGGCGACACCTTCTGTTATCTGCAGACCAAGTGGGGCGAAATCATCGAGATTCCTGCTGCAATGGGTGGCAAACTCGTGGATATCAGCGTTAAACCAGGTCAGAATATCCGCCAGAATGATGTGATTGCTTGGATTGAACGCGAAGCATGATAGATTATCAGAAAATTATCGATAAGTATTATCCGTCGGAGAATGAACTCCGACGGATACTCTTAATTCATTCCCGTCAGGTGGCTGATCGCTGCTTGCGGATAGCGAAGGTGCATCCAGAGTTGCGACTGGATACCGAGTTTCTCGAAGAAGCCGCTATGCTTCACGATATTGGCATCTATCGCTGTAATGCACCTGGCATTCAGTGTTTCGGCACCGAACCGTATATCTGTCACGGCTATATAGGAGGAGAGATCATGCGCCAAGAGGGATGGCCTCGCGTCGCTTTTGTATGCGAACGTCATACTGGTACAGGTCTCAGTCGAAAGCAAATAGAGAGTCAGGGATTGCCTTTGCCGCTCGATCGTAGCTACGAACCCGACGTGCTAGAGGAGCAGGTGGTGTGCTATGCCGACAAATTTTATTCAAAATCTCATCTCGATCGTGAGCTGACTGTACTGGAAACGGCTCAGAGTTTAGAGAAATTTGGCTCTGTAGGTGTGCAGAAATTCCTAAAATGGGTTGATATGTTTGAATAAATAGCAAAATCTGTAATAATCTCTGTTAATCTTTGGTGGAAATCGCAAAATTATTTGTATTTTGAAAAGAAAGTCGGCCATCGTTTTGATGCTTTTCGTCATGATGATGATGATGGCGGAAATGCCCATGTCATTTATCTCTTCGGCTCGTCAGAGCAGCGAAGATAATGATAGTGTGCCTGTAGATACCATTCTAAAGCCAGGCATTGAAGCATCGGCAAAAATGAAGCGCGATACCTCAACGATGGATTCTATTGAACTGGCTATCTATAAGCATAACAAGGCAGTCGATGACTCTTTGGCGCGCGACAGTATCAACAGGAAGAGAAAGAATGGTATCGACTCTCCTGTGGAATATACCGCCAACGACTCTCTTACTTATGATGCGGCTTCAGGATTAGCTCATCTCTATGGTGAATCGCATGTGAAGTACCAGAATATGGATTTGCAGAGCGACCAAATTTCGATGTGTCTCGACAGCAATCTGGTGCATGCTACAGGATCCGTGGATACTGCGACTAATCAGCTCATCGGAACACCCATTTTTAAAATGGGTAATGATGAGTACGAGAGTGATACGATGGCATTCAACTTCAAGTCAAAGAAGGGTCTGATTTCAGGTGTATATACCAAGCAGGAAGATGGATATCTCTCCAGTGAGCTCTCAAAACGTGGTGATAATGGCGAGATGTATCTTCAGCATGGTCGATATACCACCTGCGATGATCCGCACCCAGATTTTTACCTGGCTTTGTCGCGTGCTAAAGTGCGCCCAGGTAAGGATGTCGTGTTCGGTCCTGCTTATCTCGTAGTGGCCGATGTTCCTCTTCCATTGGCAGTGCCTTATGGCTTCTTCCCCTTTACCAAGAGTTATTCTAGTGGTCTGATTATGCCTACTTACGGTGACGAAACGGAAAAGGGATTCTATTTGCGTGATGGTGGTTACTATTTTGCTATCAACGATAAGATTGACCTGAAGCTGATAGGTGAGATTTATACCAAGGGCTCTTGGGGACTGAGTGCCAATTCGAATTATAACAAGCGCTATCGTTATAGTGGTACATTCTATGCCAGCTATCAGAGTTCTGTGCGCGGCGAAAAGAATATGCCCGACTATGCCAAGGAAACCAGTTTCAAGGTGCAATGGAGTCATCGACAGGATGCAAAGGCTAATCCTTTTACCACTTTGCAAGCCAGTGTGAACTTTGCTACATCGGGTTATGAAAAGAATAATCTTAGCTCTATGTATAATCCTCAGGCACTGACACAGACCACTCGTACATCATCCGTTTCCTGGACTACAAACTTCTCAAGTCTGGGTATGTCGATCAATGGTTCTACACGCTTGAATCAGAATATGCGTGATTCTATCATCGAACTCACACTCCCTGACCTTACTATTAATGTATCGCGATTCTATCCCTTCAAACGTAAGAAGAGGGTAGGCCCTGAGCGATGGTATGAGAAGATCAACATGAGCTATACGGGCCACATGAAGAATGAAATCAGCACTAAGGAAGACAAACTTCTGCATTCTAGTCTGTCGAAGGATTGGAAGAATGGTATGGATCATGCTATTCCTATTAGTGCGTCCTTTACAGCGTTTAATTATCTGAACCTTTCGCCGTCAATTAATCTCAGGGATGTTACCACATTCAAAAAGGTTGAGCGATCGTGGGATGCCAAGAACCAGCGTGAGGTGCGCGATACTACTACTGGATTTTATAACTTATACAGTTGGAATGTTAGTATGAATGCTAATACCAAGTTGTATGGTTTCTGGGTGCCTAATCGCAAAATCTTCGGCGATAAGATTCAGGCTATCCGTCACGTCCTCACACCAGAGATTGGATTTACCTATGCCCCAGACTTTGGCTCTGCTAAATATGGCTATTGGAAACAATACCTGAAGACTGATGAAAGTGGTAATGAGACAATGGTGGATTACAGCCCGTACGATGGTGCTGCATATTCAGTACCAAGTAGAGGAAAAACTGGTATGATAACCTTTGGTTTAGGCAATAATCTGGAAATGAAAGTTAAGTCGGATGATGACTCTACAGGTTTTAAGAAGATTTCGTTGATTGATGAGTTTAAGCTTTCTACCTATTATAATCTGGCGGCAGAGAAGCGCCCAATGGGTGATGTGAGTGCAACCTTGCGTCTGAAACTCTCGAAGAGTTATACGTTTAACATGTCTACATCCTTTGCTTCATATCAGTATGAAATCGACAGTTTGGGTAATATTGTAGAGAGTGAACATACCACTTATTGGCAGAAAGGTAAGATAGGTCGTTTCCAAGGTTTTACTCAGTCGCTCAACTATAACCTCAGTAATGAAAAGGTTATGAACTTCATCAAGTGGCTAAAGGGAGAGAAGGTTGAGAAGAAGAAAGACAACAAGAAGAAACCAACGAACGACGACGATTGGAGTACTGAGACCAATATTGATAAGGAGATGGAGGAGGCCAAACATTCAGCCAAAGGTAAGAAAGGCGATAAGGCCGAAACCGACGAAGATGGTTATATGACCTTTAAACTGCCTTGGTCGCTCCGTCTTAGCTACTCTATTAATATGCGTGAGGATAAGCGAAAGGAGAAGTTCAACTACAAGAAGATGCGCTATCCTTATAAGTTTACGCATAATCTGAATGCCAGTGGTAATATCCGTATCAGCGATGGCTGGGATATCTCTTACGCTTCTGGTTATGATTTTGAAAACAAGAAAATAGCAATGACTACGGTTGGGCTATCGCGCGACCTGCACTGTTTCAATATGAGTTGTCAGGTTGTGTTGGCACCTTATACGAGTTATAACTTCTCGTTCAGGTGTAACGCTTCTACGCTAACCGACGCTTTGAAATATGATAAGCGGTCTAGCCAAAGTAATGCAGTTCAGTGGTATTAGGAGATTAAGACATAAAACATATAAAACTATAAATAATGGCAGAACTACCCACAATGATCCAAGATCTCGCCCTCATCCTGATGGTGGCAGGTATCGTTACTTTAATTTTCAAGAAGTTAAAACAGCCGTTGGTATTGGGATATATCGTGGCTGGTTTCTTAGTTAGTCCCCACATGCCATATACGGCTTCGGTGGTCGATTCTGCCAATGTCCATTTGTGGGCCGATATTGGTGTAATGTTCCTTCTGTTCTCACTGGGTCTCGACTTCTCGTTTAAGAAAATCCTGAAGATGGGTGCTTCGCCTGTTATTTCTGCTTGTACCATTATCTTCTTTATGATGATGATAGGTATCAGTATTGGTAAACTCTTTGGATGGAGTAAGATGGACTGCATCTTCTTAGGTGGAATGTTGGCTATGTCGTCTACCACTATTATCTATAAGGCTTTCGATGATTTAGGCCTTCGACAGCAGCAGTTTGCCGGTATGGTGATGAGTGTGCTGATTCTAGAGGATATTCTTGCCATTGTGATGATGGTGATGCTGAGTGCTGTTGCGAGTGGTAACAATCCCGATAGTGGACAGATGTTGGAATCGATCATGCGTATCGCTTTCTTCTTAGTGACTTGGCTGGTGGTGGGTATCTTTGCTATTCCGCTTTTCCTGCGCCATGTACGTACACTTATCAATAATGAGGTGTTGCTAGTTGTTTCTCTTGGTCTATGTTGTGCGATGGCAGTCTTTTCTACGAAGGTAGGCTTTAGTTCTGCTTTTGGTGCCTTTATTATGGGTAGCATTCTGGCAGAGACACTTGAGGCAGAGCGTATCGAGAAACTTGTAGAGCCTGTGAAGAATCTTTTTGGTGCCATCTTCTTCGTATCGGTAGGTATGCTGGTTGATCCAAAGATTCTTGTGGATTATGCCTTCCCAATCTTCTGCTTGGTTATGGCCATTCTGCTTGGTCAGGCTATTTTCGGTACTTTCTCCTTTATGTTGGGAGGTGAGTCTCTCAAGTCGGCTGTGCGTTGTGGTTTCTCGATGGCGCAGATCGGTGAATTCTCGTTTATCATTGCATCGCTGGGTCTCTCTTTGGGCGTAATAGGCGATTTCCTATATCCGGTAGTGGTGGCCGTATCCGTTATTACGACTTTCCTCACACCTTACATGATACGGCTTGCCACACCGGCTTATAACAAATTAGAGCGTCATCTGCCAAGTAAGCTCATTTTGTCGCTTAATAAATTGGCGATGGGTAATACGCATTCTCAGGAGCAGAGTCTATGGAAGAAGTTATTGAGCCAGATGGTAGCCAATACGATTATATACTCTATTCTTTCTGTTGCTGGTATTGCTGTGATGTTTACCTTTGCGCTGCCTTTCTTCCATGAGTTGTTACCAGGACAGAATCTTTATGGGTATGGGAATGCAGTTACTGGTGTGCTTACTGTGCTGCTGATTGCCCCATTCTTGCGTGCGATGGTTATGAAAAAGAATCGTAGCGAAGAGTGGAGAACCCTTTGGACAGAGAGCAATCGTAACCATATTCCACTGTTGTTTACTGTCTTTGTGCGTATCATCATAGCTGTAGGCTTTATATTCTATATTTGTAATTATCTCAGCCAGTTTACCAATGCCCTGATGATTACCATCGGTTTCATAGTGATTTTGTTGATTATCTTCTCACGCTGGACCAAACATCGTAGTATCACCCTCGAACGCCTGTTTATCCAGAACCTGCGTTCGCGCGAAATCGAGGCTCAGGTTCTTGGCAAGAAGCGTCCGCTTTATGAAGGCAAGTTGCTCGATCGTGATATTCATATTGCAGAATTTGAGGTGCCTTCTAATTCTGTTTGGATGGGACAGACGCTCAAACAACTTAATCTCGGTCAGAAGTATGGGGTTCATGTGAGCAGTATCCTGCGTGGTGGTAATCGGATTAATATTCCAGATGGTGCCTATATGATTTTTCCTGGTGATGTCTTGCAGGTGATTGGTAGTGACGAACAGTTTACTGCTTTCCGTGATGCGCTTGAGAAAGATGTCTTAAGTGAGGATTTTGATCTGGAGAGTCGTGAGATGAAGCTCCGTCAGTTGATTATTGGCAGTGATAGTCCGTTTATTGGTAAGACCCTGATAGAAAGCCGTATTCGCGATATCTATAGCGTTATGGTTGTAGGACTTGAAGAAGGAAAGGAAAGTCTTTCGCCCTTCAAGCCCAACCGTAAGTTCCAGGAAGGTGATATTATCTGGGTAGTAGGAGAGCGTGAGTCGCTCGATGCTTTGATCAACAATTAAAGTCGGCTGTCAACTCGCAGATTTTCACAATCACCTGCATCGCTTTTTCCATCGACTGAATGCTAACGAACTCGTAAGGTCCGTGGAAATTTACGCCACCAGCAAAAATGTTGGGGCAGGGTAGACCTTTAAAGCTCAGTTGTGCGCCATCCGTGCCGCCACGAATGGGTTTTACCTTAGGCGCTACGCCACATTGCTGCATGGCGTGCAGTACCAGGTCGATCACGTGCATAGCATCAGGCTCAATCTTCTCCTTCATATTGTAATATTGATCCTTTACCTCGATGGTAACGGTACCTTCGCCATACTGATTGTTCATCGTTTCAGCACAGTTTATGATCATGTGCTTACGATCTTCAAATCGTTCGCGATCATGATCACGGATGATATACGAGAGTGTGGCCTGTTCGATATTGCTTTGAATACCTAACAGATGGAAGAACCCTTGGTAGCCTTCTGTCTTTTCTGGTGTTTCGTCAGGAGGCAACATCGTTACAAACTCCATAGCCAGCAGATTAGCATTCACCATTTTGCCTTTGGCATAGCCTGGATGCACGCTCACACCCTTGAATCTTACTTTGGCGCTGGCTGCATTAAAGTTCTCAAACTCCAGTTCTCCCACGTCACCGCCATCTATGGTATAAGCCCATTCGCAACCGAATTTGTCTACGTCAAAATGATGGGCGCCCATACCGATTTCTTCATCAGGATTAAAGGCAATACGGATATCACCGTGCTTTATCTCTTTATGATCGCGCAGCCAGCACATAGCCTGAACAATTTCTGCAATTCCAGCCTTATCGTCAGCACCCAGTAGGGTGTGACCATCCGTTACTATCAAGTCTTCACCAATATGCTGTATTAGTTCTGGAAATTTCTGAGGACTGCTCACAATACCCTCTGACAACAAGATGTCGCTACCGTCATAGTGGTGCACAATATGTGGCTTGATATCGGCTCCAGAGCAATCAGGACTGGTGTCGTAGTGCGAAATAAAACCGATGGTAGGAACCTTCGCTTTGGTGTTGGCTTTCAGTGTGGCGTAAATATAGCCTTTGCTGTCCATTTCCACATCGCTGAGGCCCTCGTGCTCAAGTTCTTTCTTTAGGTATTCAGCAAAGATAAGCTGTTTAGGGGTACTCGGCACGCTCTCGCTGTCTTCAGCCGATTGCGTGTCGAATTTCGTGTAGTTTAAAAATCGTTCAGTTAGTTCCATTTTTGTGATCATCCTTTTATTTAAAGGTGTACTCTGTGTAACTCTCATTCCGTCCGTTCATTCGCAATTGCTTCATTGCTGATGACTTGCTGTCGACGATGAGAACAAAGGATGTGAACATCTGGCGTTTCTTGCCAGAAGGCGTAATAGTAATGGTTTGTATGCCATCCGACTTTTGGATCGCCAGATCTTCGCCAGTAGGAATGGGCTGGCCGTTGATAACGGCATTCAGCACCTTTTTAAAGGTGGCAAACATAGGGTTTGACTTACTGTCGGTGACGTGCTTCTTACCATTCGTCGTCATCGTAAACTTTGTGCCGTCCATGATGAGCTGGTCATTGCCGCCATCTGTAGAAATGCAGATGTAGTCTGGTTTGCGGATGGTCATCTCACCTGTTGTCGTTACATCGGTCTTGACAGCCTTTGAGTGGCTTACTTTGGTAACGGGTGTCTGTGCGTTGGCGAAACATGCCAACATGCAGAACATAATGGAAATGATAATGTGTTTCATATTTCTTACCTCTTACTTCTTACTTCTTACATCTAACATCTTACGTGTACATTCCTCCATTGATTGATACAACATTACCCGTGATATACCCTGCGTTCGGTGATACGAGGAAAGCCACCAGGTCGGCTACCTCCTCGGGCATACCGAAGCGGTTCGCGGGAATCAATTTCTTCAGTGCAGCCTCATCAAGTCCTTCTGTCATATCAGTCTTGATAAATCCAGGGGCAACGGCATTGACGGTGATACCGCGACGTGCCACTTCCTGAGCCAGTGCTTTTGTAGCGGCAATGATACCGCCTTTGGCTGCTGAGTAGTTGGTCTGACCAGGCAGACCTTTCAGTCCGCTGACACTAGCCATGTTGACGATACGCCCGAACTTATGGAGTTGCATGGCGGGCAGCAGGGGCTGAGTGACATTGAAGAAGCCCGACAGTGTGATATCCAGCACGCGGTGCCAGTCTTCTTCGGGCATCAGCGCCATCACATTGTCGCGACGGATGCCTGCATTGTTAACAATCACTTCAATATACTCTTCAGGATGGCGCTGTTGCCAGTCGCTGAGAGCCGCTTTGGTCTGTGCGGCATCACTTACGTCGAAGGGTAGCAACTCTCCTTTACCGTCCATCATCTCCAGCGTATTTTTGGCCTCAGCCTCATTGCTGGCATAATTGACGATGACATGATAGCCCTCCTGGGCCAATTTTACGCAGATGGCTCGTCCGATACCTCGGCTACCACCTGTTACTAATGCATATTTGCTCATATTCTTAACTACTTTAACTTCTTATCTTCTTAACTTCTTCTAATGTCTTAAATGCTGTCATAGTCACGCCCTCTAGTCCGTGCAATACCAAACTTTGCCCTGTCAGGAAAAGATTCGGAACCGGCGTCTTGGGTGACAACATCGTCATCAGTGGTTGTCGGCTGTCTTTCCGGATACCGAAAGCCGAGCCGCAGGGTGATAGTGTATAGTCGCGCCAAGTAAGCGGTGTACTGGTGTAACGCTTCACCACCATATTTCTCAACCCAGGTATAACCCTTTCAGCTAGACGAATGCAGTCATCGGCCATCTTTTCCTTCTGCTGTTCGTATAACTCACCACGATGCCCTATAACGGTGTCCTCCCAGTCTTTACAGAGTGCCCACGGCATAGGGGTCAACAAGTCTATCTGCTGTGCATAGTCCCCGTTGTCTGGCACACGGCAACTTACCATCACACCACCTACTTCGTCCATATCCTCATGGAACGTCCATACATTTGCCTTCTTATAGACGTACTTGTTGTGGTTAAAATAGGGTAGTGTATTTGGTTTCAACACTAACGATGCCGTAAATATACCGAAGGTGTTTTCCAGTGCTTGGATGCGGCGACGGAAGATGCCTTTCAATACAGATGAGTTCTTCAGCCAGCTGAATGTCAGTTGAGGATGTACGTCGCTGATGAACAAACGTCCTTCGTAGGTAATGCCGTTAGCACATTTTGCCACTATAATTCTGCCATCCTGCTCTATGAGTTCATTTACCTCAGCACGGCAGACAACCTCCCCTCCAAAGTTTTTGATATCGTTTACAAGCGAGTCTACAATAAGATTTCCACTACCTTTCAGGCGCCAACTGCTTTGGATATAACTGCTCATAGAATGGGCATAGTTGAACAGCGGTAACGACTCCTGCCTCAATTCCATCTTCATGGCTGTGGCAGACAGCACGTTAATAAGTACAGAGTCGTGGAAGAGCGACTTCAAATAGTCGTAGGCATTTACCTGCATGGCCTCATCTATTGAGGGTAGATGGCAAAGCATCTTTGTATATTCCCTCAAAGAATCCCTTTCTTTAGGGAAAAATTCACTCAACGTGTCAGCAAACCTGTCATAACCCTCGGCTAATGGAAACGTTTGATCACCGATCGTAATACGGTCGAAACCGTCGGCATCCAACCGTACCCAAGGCAGACGCATCAGCCCCAGTTGTTCAAAAGCCTCATGCAGCGCTTGTCCCTCTGCCAGTCCGCCTACATAGTGCAGGCCCGTATCAAACTCAAAGTCGCCCCTGCGGAAACTCTGCATACATCCACCCGGTTGTGCCTGTCGCTCTAGTACAAGTACGCTTCTGCCTTCCTTTGCCAACTGTCGGGCACAAATCAGCCCACCAAGACCACTACCTATGATAATGATATCGTAAATCATTTCTTTAGTTGGTTAAGCCATCGATAGACTGCGGGTTGTAATACGTATGCTAAAACCACTGCCGAGAGTAAACCTACAAGTGTTGAAAATCCGACACTACGAATAGCAGGATGAGTGGCAAAGAGCATACTGCTTACGGTAGTTATCAGTGTAACGGCACTCAGAAGGATTGCCGTCTTATGGTAATGTAACTTATTGTCATTTCCAGATATAAGCCCATTCATGACGAAGATGCTGTAGTCTACCCCAATACCGAAAATGAAAGTGGAGATGATGATACTGATGAGATTGAAGCGCACGTCGAACAATACCATCGCTCCTAGTACGATAAGCCAGCTGAACAGAATGGGCATAAAACCTAGCAACGTATGCTTGATATTGAAATGGAAACTTAGGAGCAGCACTACAAAGACGAAAAGCATGGATATCCACTGCAGCACATTAAAGTCATCGTTCATCTGGAGCAGTGTATCGGTAGTATAATAATAGGTGTCGAGTACCAACAGGTTGGGGTCGCTGGCAATGGCATCACAGATGCGGGTGTAATCGCTCTCACTGCTGCGTACAGAATCGTTCTGGCAACGTACGGAGGTGAAGCAGAGATAATTGCCGTTATACGACTGCTCCATCAGCGTTGATTGATAGCCCTCTGGAATGAGCCCGGCAGCATAGAGCGAGTCTGGCTGATAGTCACGGGTGGCCATCTCGAAAAATGTGTCAAAGGCCTCGGGGTTCAGGTCGGCCTGTGGTGCCGTCTGTGCTATCAGCGTTCGCACTTTATCAAGCCTGTCTCGTGTCCAGTAATTTTTCCAGGCATCGATACGCTCCTGCTGAACACGCATAGGTACGAAAATCTGATTGGTATGGGTATAGTCCTTGACGAGACCAAGCTGCTTCAGTGAATCGAGCTTGTGGTCGAGGACGGGGAAGTTTTCTATTGCCTCCTCCATCGTAGTACCTTTACTGGCATAGTATTGGGTCTTGTCGCCTGTATAGGTCTTGCTACGAAGCAATGCTTCCGAGTGCTCTGTCATCGGATCCAAATAGCCGAGGTTGTTCATGTCAGCATCGAAACGGATGCCTCCTACGAGATAAGCTCCAACGCCAATAACGATTACCAGACAGACAACCGCCAATAAGGGCTTCTTTCGGTCGAAGGGGTATCTGTTGATAGCCTCGATGAAGGCAGGAAAACTTCTTCCCTCTTCTCTCTTCCTTCTTCCATCATATATCTGTGGTAAATAAACCAGTGAGAACAGTGTTGTACCGAGGATAGCGAAAGCGGCGAATAAACCGAAATCCTGCAACAGGGCGGTGTTGATAAAGATAAGTCCTGCAAACGAGCCAATAGTAGTGATACAGCCCAAAAGCACCGGTTTTACCTGATCTCTTAGCAATTGCTCTCCATCGTTTACATACTGCTGATGGGTCATGATATGGAGTACGTAACTCAGGGCTACACCCAACACCACTCCGCCAATGCCCAAAGCCAGCAATGAAAATTCGCCTTTCAGCCAGTACATGATTGACAATCCGAAGAGGGTGCCGAAAGCAACTGGCAACAACAGAAGGGGGATAGTATCCCATCTCTTGAAGCAGACGAAGAGGAATATCAAAACAATAACAAGTGCCCCTGCAATAGTGGTTGTCAGGTCGTGCTTGATAGTTGTGGAGTTGTAATACCCATTGGCTGGCGCACCGTGATAGGTAATACTTATGTCAGGATAGGTTTTGGCAAACTGCGATATGAGCGTGTTCAACCGCGCGAAGAGTGCCGATCCTTGTCCCGTATTAGTCGAAGAGAAACGAGGTGTCAGGAAAGCGAGGCACACCGTACAATCGGGCACAAAGAAGTGATTGTCGATAGTCTGGTAGTTGCCTGTACTGAGTATGTCCTGCATCTGTTCAGCCAATACGTTGCGCATACCCAGCGGGTCCATCTCTATCAGCTCCGGAAACATTTCTCCCACTTCGCTCAGCATATCTTCATAGTTTTGTTGCATCTGCTGAGCGAAATGTTCACGTGTAAAGAGTGAGTCGAAATGTATGTAGGCCGATGTGTCGATATAGGATGGCAAGTGTTCTGACAGATAGTCAATACCTGTAGGCAGCAAGTCTTCATCCAAGCGATAGAACAAGTCTTCTATCAGTGCCGAATCTTTTTTGATTGAGTCTGCAAATTCATCGCATACTTGCGTCAGTTTCTCTACGTCATTCCCCTCAAACAGCAGGAATGTCTTATCTTTGATTTTTAGGTCGGCAAAGGCGAGCTTGGTCGTACCGTCCTCATTCTTCGATGAAGGCATCAGTTTGTTGATGTCCTCTTCCAAATGCAGTTGTGCGGCAAAATAGCCAAAGAAAATGAACAGCGCAATCATCGACAGCCAGCAAATCAGACGATGGTTGCGGAAATAATGATAGATGTGAATAAAAAGGCTTGTCATTGCTGCACAAATATCTTTAATTGCGCTTTGGCTATCAGTTCCCCTTCGATGTGGCTCTCACCTGTGGCAATCGTTACATCACCGAAAGTAAACCCGAATTCGATGGTGGTACACACCTTTTCGCCAACCTGGGGTCGGCGCTGACATTCAAAGTGCTTCACCTCGCCGATGAGTCCCACAGGGGGATTGGTCAAATGCTGATTAAGTGCCTCACAGCCCATCAGAGCCGAGCACGACTGGGCGATATGCTCTATCAAGCATGTCTCGGAGATGGTGTTATCGGGCAGCATGAAATAATTGTCAGAGCGGACAGTGAGGGCACTGACGGCATGTGTACCGTCAGTAGCCTCAATCTCGTCCACCATGATGAATGGTTCACGCTGAGGTATCAGCAATTTTATGTCTTCACCCTTCAGCTTCATGCAGGAATGTTCTGTTCAATGTAGTCGTACAAGTCGTTGAACGACTGAATCTTATGCAACTCTGCTACTGGGATGGTTACCTTATAGTTTACCTGCAACAGGGCCACCATATCTACCAGACTCAGACTGTCGAGGCTCAAGGTTTCCTTGATGTTAGCCTCTGGAGTGATGTCACTTACTTCTACTTCAAACTCACCAGCGAGCAGCTCGTTAACCTGCTCAATAATTTCATTTCTTGTCATAATTTACTTTTTTACTTTTTATTTCTTACCTTTTTACTTTTTTACCTTTTTACCTTTATAAGTTCTTTACGATTAATGTCGAATTAGTTCCTCCAAATCCGAAGGAGTTGCTCAGGAATTGGTCGAAAGCTATCTCCTTGGTCTCACCCAGCACATTGATACAGGCCGTTTCTTCGTCGGGATTCTCAAAATTCACGTTGCCGGCAATGAAGCCGTTCTTCATCATCAGCATCGAATAGATAATCTCCGAAGCACCTGCCATCCACATCTCGTGGCCTGTCTGGCTCTTGGTCGAAGTAACAGGCACGTTGCATTCACCAAAGAATTGGGCAATGGCCTGTGCCTCACGGGCATCTCCAATCTTTGTCGAGGTGGCATGAGCATTTACATAGCCAATCTCCTTGGGGTCGACGCCGGCATCTTTCAGACAGAGCTCCAGTGAGCGCGCTGGTCCGGCTACATTGGGTGTAGAGATGTGATCACCATTACCCGAGAATCCCCAGCCTACGATTTCTGCCAGGATAGGCGCGCCGCGGCGTACGGCACTCTCATAACTCTCCAATATCACCGTTGCAGCACCACCGCCCGGCACCAGTCCGTTGCGGTCGCGGTCAAAGGGACGGCTGGCCTTGGTGGCATCATCGTCGTCGCGCAAGGCGAATGACTGGATGCCGTCGAATGAGGCCACGCCATACATATTGGCTTCCTGCGCACCGCCACATACCACACACTCCTGCAGGCCGTTACGGATAAGCAGTGTACCCAGTCCGATAGACTGTGAACCGCTGGCACAAGCAGCTGAAGCTGTCAGGTTGATGCCTTTCAGATGGAACAGACAGGCCAGATTCATCGTCACCGTCGAGTTCATCGACTGGAAGATGGCACCGCTGCCGCAGGCTGCTGTCGAGCCGGCATTACGAAACTTGTCAAGGGCTATCATCGTGGCCTCGGCTACGGAGTCGTTACCATAGATGATACCTACCTCATGCTGGTCGATATAGTCTTGATCCAGACGAGCCGCTGCCAGTGCATCCTTAGTGGCCATATAGGCATATTGCGCCTCCTCGGGCATAAACTGTCGCTGATTGCGACCGATAAACGGTTTTAAGTCAGGTCGCGGAACGTTAGCCGTAAACGGTGAGCGGAAACCAGCATCCACACGTTCCTGACTCTTGATAATTCCACTCTTACCTTCGTAAAGGGACTGGCGCACCTCGTCGAGTGTTACACCCAGGCACGACCATATTCCCATTCCTGTAATTACTACTCTATTCATATCTTCTTAACCTCTCTAACTAAAATCGGGTGCAAAATTACTCATTTTTAACCGAACGGCAATGTTTTATATCACTTTAATTTTGTTCTATTTGACATAAAGAGGGCAAATGGGTGTTTGCTTCACATAAAAAGAGGGTTACGGTGCTCGTAGTCTATTAGTCCCCTCGTAATACAGATGCTGTATTTTTTATGTTTTTATTTGCATGATACGAAAAATGTTCGTACCTTTGTCACCAGAATGTATAACAGGACTCGTTTGATAAATTAAACATAGAACAATGAACAAGACAGTACTAATTACTGGTGCTACGAGTGGAATCGGACTCGGATGCGCACGGAAATTTGCCGCGAATGGCGACAGGTTGATATTAACTGGCAGGAATAGCCAGAAGTTGGAAACCATTAAAGAAGAGTTGGAATCGAAAGGTACAGCAGTTTTGACCCTCTCGTTTGATGTGAGGGATCGCGAAGCTGCTGCCAAAGCGATTGCTAATCTTCCTTCGGAATGGCAACAGATTGATGTGTTGGTGAACAATGCTGGTCTTGCACTTGGTTTGGAGCCTGAGTTTGAAGGCAATTTTGATGACTGGGAAACCATGATTGATACGAATATCAAGGGTCTTTTGACAATGACGCGCTTGATTGTGCCCGCTATGGTGAAGCGCAATTTCGGACACATTATTAATATAGGTTCTGTGGCTGGCGATGCTGCCTATGCAGGTGGTAATGTCTATTGTGCCACAAAGGCTGCCGTGAAGGCACTTTCCGACGGCTTGCGTATCGATGTGGCCAATACGGCAGTTCGTGTTACAAATTTGAAGCCCGGCCTTGTAGAGACTAATTTCAGCAACATCCGATTCCATGGCGATGAAGCGCGAGCTGCGAATGTGTATAAGGGTATTAAGCCATTGACTGGTGATGATATTGCCGATGTGGCCGTTTATGCTGCCAATGCGCCAGCCCATGTGCAAATAGCCGAGGTGCTCATCCTCGCCACGCATCAAGCCAGTGGCAGCGTCATTTCACGACATCAATAAGTTTCGAACTAAAAAATACTTTCAATCAATTCTCTGAGATGACCGGGGATGATGATGTGGTGATTGCCGATAGGCTGCTTCAGGAAATAGCTGGTCTGACTCTTGTCGCTTAGTTTAATCACCTGTTGAGTACGACAAAGGTCAGGCTTTGCCTGGTTGCGTAGAAGATAGCCCTCGGCAATAAAATGACGCTGCAAATCGCCTGATACTTTAAAGATGGTCACAGGGCCTTCTTTCATATAGCCTCGTATACCAACACCAATGCCCGATTCAAAGTGCGTGTCATACTCATAACGCTCTACCATATTAAAAGGTATAGTGCAATGGGCAAAAAGCATTTCGCCAGTCTCTGGATCGATAGTGGCAGGATTGGCCTGGAAACCAGAGATGTTCAGCAAAGCGCGCACAATCATCATCGATATCATCGCAGGCACATCGCCCTCACAACCAGCTACATAACCTTCGCTATTCAACTTTGCCAATGCCAGGCACCCCGTATTCTTAACCGTTGTAAGCAGATCGAAACAGCGGAGGGTAAAGCCCTGCAACTGATATTTTTCTACGATACCTTTCAGCACTTCATAGATACGTGTGGCGCCAGGCATACCTTCCTGAGAGGTGAGCGCATCAATCAACTCACTGATGGGGATATCAATAAGGTCGATACCTAATCTGGATTTGATCTGCGCCTTGTCAGCGTTGCTTGAGATGAGCCAGTCTGACGGCTGGCCAATGATACCAAGTCGCGAACCATTCAGCTGCTGATGGGCTTTTTCTATTGCTTCCAGAAGTTGGATACGCTTAACGATATAGTCGGCACTTCCGTGAATAATCTCACCTTTTATATTCTGTTGACTGAGATAGGAGAGGATTTCCATCGATGCAGCCAGTGAATTGCTCTTGCCAGAAGTCAACAGATAGAAAGGTCGATTTGATTTCGTCTGTAACTCAGGAAGCAAGCGCTTAAAAATACCTTCTGTACCACCAGTGCGGACGTAGATTAAGTTTAATGCACTACTGCCGTAGCTGGCATAATCGCTGCCTTTGAAGTCGTATTCGATGTCGAGACTATTTAGAAACTCCTGCGTAACGGCTTTTACAGCCTGTTCATTGTGCAGCTCTGAGGTAAGTGTATAAATTGCAATGTTTGCCATAAATGTTTTGCCTTTTTTCTATATTTGGGTACAAAGATACGATAAAAATAAAAAAATGTAAGCAGAAAAGCAAATTTTCTAGCAAAATATTTGTTTGTTTCGCAGAAAAGTAATACTTTTGCAACCGAAAATGTCAAAAACGAGAATTATGTCAAAGTTGAATGCTTACTTTTACGGCTATTACTTTTACTTTGCAAGCAATTGTGAAGCGGGAAGTCGTAAGTAATTAATAAATGAAAGTTGAAAATTGAAAATGAAATAAGGCTCCGCTTCACAAACCAGTGAAAGCGGAGCATTTGTTTAAATAGTGAAATAGTAAATAGTGAAATAGTCAAATAAGGAGATGAAGAGAATAGCCATACAAGGACTGATAGGGTCGTTCCACGATATTGCGGCACACCTTTATTTCGAAGGCGAACAGATACAGCTGATTTGTTGCTCCACTTTCGAACAGGTGTTTGCTAGCATCAAGCAAGACCCCACTGCAATCGGTATGCTTGCTATCGAGAATACGATTGCCGGTTCATTGCTACATAATTACGAGTTGTTGCGCGATTCCGGCACCACGATCGTCGGAGAACACAAGCTGCATATCTCGCACTGTATTTGCTGTCTGCCCGATGATGATTGGAGCACGATTACAGAAGTTCATTCTCATCCAGTTGCCCTCATGCAGTGTCGCCAGTTTTTGGCTCAGCATCCCCAACTGAAGAATGTTGAGGCAGAGGATACAGCAGGCTCTGCGAAGATGATAGCCGAAGAGGGTAGGAAAGGCTGGGCAGCTATTTGTCATGCTGAGGCCGCTAAGCTCTATGGTTTGAAAGTGCTTGAAGATCATATCGAGGATAATAAGCACAACTTTACCCGTTTCCTCGTGGTGTCGAATCCTAACAAGGCCGATATGCTGCGCTCGCTGACAGAGACAAATAAGTCGAGCATCGTCTTCTCGTTGCCTCACGAAGAAGGTTCGCTCTCGCATGTACTGGCGATTCTCTCGTTCTACAAGATCAACCTGACGAAGATCCAGTCGTTGCCGATTATCGGGCGAGAGTGGGAGTATCTGTTCTATGTCGATGTCATGTACGACGATCTGACACGATACCGCCAATCGATAGATGCGATTATTCCTCTGACGAAGGACTTGAAAATCTTAGGAGAATATAAGGATGGTAAGCAGACGAACTAAAAAAATCCATAGATTAAAGATTATGATACAACCAGCAGATAGATTAAGTTTAGTACAAGAGTACTATTTCAGTAGGAAACTGAAAGAAGTGGCCCAGATGAATGCAGAGGGCAAGGATATTATCAGTCTTGCGATTGGCAGTCCTGACATGCCCCCATCAGAGCAGACGATTAATAAGCTTTGCGAGGTGGCCCGTCAACCTAATGCCCATGGATATCAGCCTACGATGGGTACACCAGAGTTGCGCGAGGCGATGGCTGGCTTTTATAAGCGTTGGTACAATGTCGATCTGGATGCCAAGACGGAGGTGTTGCCGCTGATTGGTTCGAAGGAAGGTATTCTGCATGTTACCCTCGCCTTTGTGAATCCAGGTGATGAGGTGCTTGTGCCAAATCCTGGCTATCCTACTTATACCTCTTTATCAAAGATACTTGGCGCCAATGTGGTTTATTATAATTTGAAGGAAGACGATGGTTGGCAACCTGATTTCGATCAGTTGGAAGAAATCGTCAATCGTAAATCTGTAAATTGTAAATTGCTCTGGACCAATTATCCCAACATGCCAACGGGAGGTCGCGCCCAGAAAGCAACCTACGAGCGATTGGTGAAATTTGCCAAGGATCACGGTATTGTGGTCGTCAACGATAATCCATATAGCTTTATCTTGAGTGAGGAGCATTTGAGTATTCTCCAGGTCCCTGGCGCCAAGGATTGCTGTATCGAGTTTAATTCGATGTCGAAGAGTCATAACATGCCAGGTTGGCGTGTTGGCCTCTGTGCTACGAATGCTGAGTTTATCTCGTGGATCCTGAAGGTACAGTCGAATATCGAGAGTGGTACTTTCCGTGGTATCCAACTGGCTGCTGCTGAGGCTTATCAAAACGATGAGGCATGGCACCGTGAGTTTAATATCGATACCTACGCCCGTCGTCGTCAGTGGGCTGAGAAGATTATGGATGTCTTAGGTTGTACCTACGATCAAAATCAGGTAGGTATGTTCCTCTGGGGTAAAATCCCTGCAGAGATTGCCAATGTTGAGGACCTCACAGAAAAAGTTCTCCACGAGGCGCGTGTCTTCATCACCCCAGGCTTTATCTTTGGCTCGAATGGTGAGCGCTATATCCGCATCTCCCTCTGTGCCAAAGAAGAGAAAATCCAGCAAGCATTAGAAAGAATTAAAAAAGCAATATAATTATGGAATTAGAATTAGCACCACTGAATTTACCAAGTGACAATGAACGTCCCTTCGTGATTGCAGGCCCTTGCTCTGCAGAGACTGAGGAACAAGTGATGACTACAGCCCGCGAGTTGGCGATGAAAGGCTGTCATAACTTCCGTGCTGGCGTATGGAAACCTCGTACCAAACCAGGAGGCTTCGAGGGCCACGGAGAGCCTGCCCTCGCATGGCTTGCTGAGGTAAAGAAGGATACCAAGATGAATGTGGCTACTGAGGTGGCTACGCCTGAGCATGTGGAACTTGCCCTCAAGTATGGCATCGATATCCTTTGGATTGGTGCGCGAACTTCTGCCAACCCCTTTGCCATGCAGGCGATTGCTGATGCGCTGAAGGGTGTCGATGTACCTGTATTCATTAAGAATCCTGTAAATCCTGACATCGAGCTGTGGATTGGTGCTTTGGAGCGTATCAATCAGGCTGGCATCAAGCGACTGGGTGCCATTCACCGTGGTTTCTCAAGCTACGAGCAGAAAATCTATCGTAATGCCCCTATGTGGCAGATTCCCATTGAGCTGCGTCGTCGTATACCTGATCTGCCACTTATCAGTGATCCCTCACATATCGGTGGTCGTCGCGAACTGATTGCTCCGCTTTGTCAGCAGGCGATGGACCTTGGCTTCGACGGACTGATCATTGAGAGTCATTGCGATCCTGATAAGGCTTGGAGCGATGCCAAGCAACAGGTTACACCCGACGTGCTCGATTATATCCTGAGTCTGTTGGTAATCCGTGATGAGAAGACCACGACTGAGGGCATCACCCAACTTCGTAAACAGATCGATGAGCTCGACAATCAGCTGATGGATCTCCTTGCCAAGCGTATGCGCGTTTGTCGCGAGATTGGTCAGTACAAGAAAGAGCACAATATGACGGTGCTTCAGGCTAACCGTTATAATGAGATTCTGAATAAGCGTGGCGCCCAGGGCTCGCTCTGTGGTATGGATCCCGAGTTCGTCGCCCATGTTTTCGAGAATATCCACGAAGAGAGCGTCAGACAACAAATTGAAATAATAAATAAATAGTGGTTAGTGGTTAGTGGTTAGAGGTTAGTGGTTAGAGAAATGCTGGCAAACCCAGAGAAAGAGGTGGAGTAGCAAAAGTATTCTCTAACCTCTAACTCCTAACCTCTTACTTCTTAAAAATTTGAATGCAATGAAAATTTTGATAATGGGTGCAGGAAAGATGGGAAGTTTCTTCATCGACCTGTTGAGTTTTGAACACGAAGTAGCCGTTTTTGAGCGCGATCCTAAGCGCATGCGCTTTACCTATAATTGTCAGCGTTTTACCTCTTATGATGAGATAAAGGCCTTCAAGCCCGAATTACTCATCAATGCGGTGACGCTGAAATACACCATTCCTGTATTTGAAGAGGTGATTCCTTATCTGCCCAAGGAGTGTATCATCAGTGATATTGCCTCAGTAAAAACTGATTTGAAAGAGTTTTACGAGCGTTCTGGCATGCGCTATGTATCTACGCACCCCATGTTTGGACCTACGTTTGCCAATCTGCAGCAACTCTCAGAAGAGAATGCCATCATCATCAGCGAGGGCGATTATATGGGGCGTATCTTCTTCAAAGACCTCTATCAAAAACTTGGTCTCAACATCTACGAGTACACCTTCGAGGAGCACGATAAAACAGTGGCATACTCGCTTTCGATACCATTTGTGAGTACCTTTGTTTTCGCGGCTGTCATGAAGCATCAGGATGCGCCAGGTACCACTTTTAAGCGCCACATGCGTATCGCCAAGGGTGTGCTGAATGAGGATGATTATCTGCTTCAGGAAATCCTCTTCAACCCCTATACCCACGACCAGGTGGCTCAGATCCGTACAGAGCTCAAGGAATTGCTCGAGATTATCGATAATAAGGATGCCGATGGGATGAAGGGCTATTTGACCAAAATTCGTAACAATGTAAAACGTGATATTGAAATCAAACAGTAGACTTTTCTATCATCTCGTAGCCTTTATAGTAGTAGCCATTTGGGGGTCGACATTCGTCTTCACCAAATTGCTACTACTCAATGGGTTATCACCAGCGCAGATTTTTACCCTGCGCTTTATCATTGCTTATGTCCTATTGCTGGGGTATTCCATGAAGGGTGGGGTAGCTAAATTCCGTCTCTTTTCCTCTTCCTGGCGCGACGAACTCCTGATGATTGCCCTTGGCGTGACTGGTGGCTCCATTTATTTCCTTACAGAAAACTCTGCGATGAACTATACTACTACGACCAACACCTCGCTGATTGTAAGTCTCTCGCCCCTTATCGCTACTGCCCTTATTTCTATCTTCTACAAAGCTGAGCGTTTAAACCGTGTGCGGATTTCTGGTACGTTGATGGCTGCATTAGGTGTGGTTATCGTGGTACTGAATGGTCATTTCGTACTTCATCTTTCGCCCTTTGGCGATTCCTTGGCTTTTTCTGCAGCCCTCTGTTGGGGCTTTTATTCCCTGCTGATGATTCCTGCAAATCAGAAATACGACACTGTTTTTATCACGCGCAAGGTGTTTATCTACGGCCTGCTCTCGATGATACCTTATTTCATGATGAATCCCGTTGAGGCTGGTATCTTCATTTCTCCTTCCACTTTCCACCCATCACTTTCCATTCTCCTTAACTTGCTGTTCTTGGGTTGCGTGGCCTCTATGCTTTGTTTCGTAGCATGGAATTGGGTGCTTAAGAAACTAGGAGCCGTCGTTGCTACCAATTATGTCTATTTCAACCCCGTTACAACCATTCTTTTTGCCTGGGCGATACTCTCAGAGCAAATTACGCTTTATTTCCTTCTTGGTACAGCCCTCATACTCATCGGTATGTACCTCGCTGATAAGCGCAAGAAATAAACCTCAGCCATCATCACTGCTGGCTGAGGCGATTATTATCTTTCTTCTAGTTTATAGATGTGCCCAGAGGTTTTTCGATCGCTCTCGAAGTCGAAACTCTGATTGCTCATGCCAGTAACTTCGGCAAAGCCAAAATTACGAAAATTTTGCAATCTACAAAACAAATTTCACAGAAAAATCACGAAATCTAATGACATCCGACATACAATGTTGATTAAACCTTTTATTATCAGTAGTTTACCTTTCATTTTGAGTGTTTTCATCCGACAT